>CAYQFT010000012.1:0-39501 GCA_964416825.1 uncultured Porphyromonadaceae bacterium | reverse complement strand
AAACGGCCATGATGATAAATGCGATCCACCGATGGCGAAGGAAAGCTGCAAGTGACAGGTTGTACCCGGCTATCAGTCCGGAAAAGAAAGGTTCGGTCGCCACATAAAAACGGTTATGATGCTCCGTATGTTTAAGCCAGTGCGATGCAAGCATCGGAGTTAAGGTAAGCGAAACAAATGCTGAAATGAGTACAGCACCCGCCATAACTACTCCGAATTCCCTGAAAAGCTTACCGGAAAGTCCCTGAAGAAATATGATGGGGAGGAATACCGCTGCAAGTGTGACCGTTGTGGATAAAATCGCAAAGAATATTTCCTTGGATCCCTTGTAGCCGGCCTCCATCGGCGACATTCCCTTTTCAATCTTTGTGTAAATATTTTCCAGCACCACTATGGCATCGTCAACCACAAGTCCGGTTGCCAGAACGATGCTGAGAAGCGTGAGAATATTGATTGTATATCCGGCCAGGTACATGATAAAAAAGGAGCCGATCAGGGAGATCGGTATGGCGATTACCGGGATTATGGTGGTCCGCCATTCCCTGAAGAAGAGGAAAATGATCAGCACTACCAATGAAAAAGCTATCAGAATAGTCTCTTCTACTTCCGTGATCGCTTTTCGGATCGAGAGGGTAGTGTCACTGGAGATGCCAACAGAAATGTCATCTGGCATCTCTTTTTTAATTTGCTCAAGTCTTTTTTTAACCTCGTCAACTATTGCGATCTGGTTCGAACCAGGCTGAGGAATGATGGCCAGTCCGACTTGCGGTATCCTGCCATTTCCGCGCATCACGGTTTTTTCGTTTTCCGGCATAAGCTGGGCCCGGCCAATGTCCTTGAACTTGATCAGGGTTCCTTCTGTTTCTCGTAAAATCAGATTGTCAAACTGCTCGGTGGTGCTGAGGCGGCCAATGGTTCTTACGGAAAGTTCAGTACCATAACCTTCAACCCGGCCGGAGGGCAACTCAATATTCTCGCGGTTAACAGCGTCTCGGATATCTGAAGGGGTCAGGCCGTAGCCGGCAAGCTTAATCGGATCGATGAATAATTTGATTGAGTATCTCTTCTCCCCCCAGATTCGGATTTCGCTTACACCCGGGGTGGTCTGCAGCCGCTCCTTGAAAAGATTGTTAGCGATCTCGGAAAGCTGAAGTAGATTTCTTTTGTCACTTTGAATGCTTAAGCCGAATATCGGGTTTGAATCTGCGTCAGACTTAACTACCTGCGGCGGGTCAACATCGGGCGGCAATGATCGCATAGCCCTCGAAACCCGGTCGCGTACGTCGTTTGCTGCGGCCTCCATGTCGGTGCCAACCTGGAATTCAACGGATATACTGCTGCCGCCATCGCGTGATGAAGATGTAAGCGTACGGATTCCAGCGATCCCGTTTATGCTCTCTTCGAGTGGCTCTGTTATCTGGCTTTCGATTACCTCTGCATTGGCGCCCGGGTAGGAGGTGCTTACAGTGACCGTAGGCGGGTCAACACTGGGATACTCCCTGATGCCTAAGAAAGTAAAACCGATAACCCCAAACAAGATAATCAGGATGGACACCACCAGGGCCAGAACAGGCCGCTTTATGAAAATTTCGGAAAAATTCATGATTGTGCCGCTTAATTTTTTGGTTTATTCTGGTTTGAAGGTTTCTTTCCCCTCACAGCAACCGGAACTCCGTCATTTACCTGCAGTAGCCCGGTCAGAATCAGGCTGTCGCCAGGCTGTAACCCTTCAATAACCTGTACGTCCCTTTCCGTGCGGATTCCAGTAAATACAGGGACCGAAACTGCTTTCCCGCCTTTTTTCAGGAAAACTTTACTTCCGGCAATATCACCGACGAGGGCTTCCGAAGGCACTTTGATGGCATCGGGGATTTTTTCCAACTCGACACTGACACGCGTAAAAGTGCCGGGAACAAGAAGCCTTTTTGGATTCGGGCAAACGGCCCTTACTTTGACCGTGCGGGTTGCTTCATCCACACCCGATTCCACGGCGTATACCCTCCCGGTTAACGGCTGAGGAGTGTAATCCATACTGAAGCCGATCATCATGCCGGTTCTGACCAGGGTGGTGTACTTTTCTGGCACTGCAAATTCAATCTTAATTGGGTCGACCTGCTGAAGGGTAGCAATCAGGGTATTTGAAGGAATATAACTGCCCAGACTTACATTCCTGAGCCCGATTTTGCCCGAAAGAGGGGCGAAAATCTGTGTTTTAGCCAGCTGGGCTTCGAGTATTTGTCTCTCGGCGCGGATTGATTTTAAGCTATTGGCTACTACATCATACTCTTCCTGACTAACTGCTTTTATTTCGAGCAATTGTTTTTTTCGATATTCTTCATTGCGGGCAAGGTCCTCCTGAACCGAATTCTTGTTTAACTGGGCCTGTAAATCCTGATCATTAATTTTTAGTAACAGGGTACCTTCTTTCACCTCGGTTCCTTCTGAAAAAAATATCCCTGTGATCCTGCCTGATACCTCATTTCTGAGTTCAACCTTTTCATTCGGTAACAGGGTGCCGGTGGTATAAATTATGTTAAGCAAAGTGTCTGGCTTGATCACCATAACTTCCACATTTACAGGGCCACCGCGCCTGTTTCCGGGTGTCGGAGCCGCCTCCTTCTTCTTCGCGCATCCGTTTATAATCAGGGATATACCAACGAAAATTACAATCAGTCCGGTTTTAACAGTTCCAGCTACCATAATGAAAGAGTTATTGTAATAAGGGAAATTAAGGTAAAAGTAACGATTGGTGCATGAAATCTTAGATAGCTCTCCGGTAAAAAAGATTAAAAAAAATCTACAATAAAAAGCGATTTTTGTAATAAGTGTTAGTTAAGCATAAGAGTGTGATCTCCATGAAAATTACAGCTACAATGCCTTTCGGATTGGCTGGGCTTGCAACGATTGCCTTGTTGGGAGGATGCTCCCGAAAGGACCGGCAGGACTCACCCAATGTTATCCTTATCAATATTGACGATTTGGGCTACGGTGATATTTCCTGCAACGGGGCGATCGGTTATCGCACCCCCAATATAGACCGGCTGGCAATGAGCGGGCTGCGCTTTACTAATTTTTATTCCGCTCAGGCTGTTTCTGGAGCATCGAGGGCTGGTTTGCTGACCGGTTGTTACCCAAACCGCATTGGGCTTACTGGTGCGCCCAACCACAATGCAAGACATGGTATTCATCCCGATGAACTGACTATAGCTGAACTGCTTCGGCAAAAAAACTACGCAACCGGAATGGTTGGAAAATGGCACCTGGGTCATCTCAAGCCGTTTCTTCCCCTTCAAAACGGATTCGATGAGTATCTGGGACTTCCGTATTCAAATGATATGTGGCCTGTTAGATACGAAGGGTATGGATATGTTGCGGATACACTGAACCCGCTGCCGAAACCCACTCCTCCGCTCCCTTTAATCGACGGGAATGACACGGTTGATTTTCTGACTTCTCTTGAGAAGCAGGATCCGCTGACCACACTCTATACGGATCGGGCTGTTGAATTTATTAACCGGAACAAAAAAAAGCCTTTCTTTCTCTATGTGGCACATTCAATGGTTCATACACCACTGGCTGTTTCTGACAAATTCAAGGGAAAAAGCAAGCAGGGCAGGTTTGGAGATGTCATGATGGAAGTTGACT
This sequence comes from uncultured Porphyromonadaceae bacterium, assembly GCA_964416825.1. Classification (GTDB taxonomy): domain Bacteria; phylum Bacteroidota; class Bacteroidia; order Bacteroidales; family UBA12481; genus UBA12481. The sequence continues at coordinate 35,856 of CAYQFT010000012.1, read as the reverse complement.
GGTCGGTTGGGGAAATTGTAAAGGCAGTCAGGGAAAATCATCTGACCCAAAATACCCTCATCATTTTTACGAGCGATAACGGACCCTGGCTTAATTTTGGCGCACATGCCGGCACCACCGGAGGTCTCCGTGAGGGTAAGGGTACCACCTTTGAAGGGGGACAGAGGGTTCCGTGTATTATGTCATGGCCGGCAACTATTTCTGCAGGAGATGTGAGCGGCCAGCTGGTCACAGCCATTGACATTCTTCCAACCCTGGCAGCCATCACACAAACCGCCTTGCCAATTCACAAAGTTGATGGCGTGGATATTTCCGTTATCCTGAAAGGTGATCTGGATTGTGAACCCAGAAAGGCCTTTTTTTACTATTATAACCGGAATAGCCTGGAGGCTGTCAGAATGGGTCAATGGAAATTGCAGCTGCCTCACCCGTCGCGCTCCTACCGGAATGTCTTACCCCGCGATGATGGGCGCCCCGGTCCGTATGCCATGGAAACATGCAGCCTGGCCCTGTATGACCTCCGGAGAGATCCGGGAGAATGGTATGATGTTCGGAAACTTTATCCTGACACTGTTGCAAAAATGATGCGCCTGGCTGATGAGGCACGAGAAGACATGGGGGATGACCTGACCGGCATTATCGGGAAAAATACCAGGGAGCCTGGTAGAATCAGCCAGATAAAGTAATCCCCGGCACTGTTTTTGCTTTCATCATAAAATAATTAAACTCCAAACCATGAACAAAATAACTGCTCTGATTGCTGCCGGCCTGATGATTGCCGGCCTAAGTTCTTGTCACAAGGATTATTATGATCATCCTGTGCAACCTCCGGTCCTTTTTCAATATGAATATGTTAACTATGCCTGGGGGTATCAACACCGAGGTTTTCTGATCACTTCAGAAGGTAAAGTATTAGGATTTGACCATCCGAAAGACTGGAAATTTGTGGATAGTACCGGGTTTATGTCAAAGGCAGACCTTGAATTCAATCTGGAATATTGCGATACGATTTGCGGTCAGGTTGATTTCGATGATATCCGGCATTATTACCGGAAGCTTCTGTCAATCGATGGATCCGAAGTCAGGGATCTGGGTATCTACATGGCCGATGCAGGAACCGGTGTATTGTCTGGCTGGGTCTGGAATCCCCAGCACAGGGCCTATGAGAATATCTTTCTCAGGTCAAACGGAGATATGAACAAGGAGAATACCGGTAAAGCTGCCGAATCGATTACCGATTGGCTGAAAGGAATTGGAGAAAAATCAAACCGGTTCTGGTGGTACGAATCCAATTAAACCATTATTCCACAGATGCCTGTAGGGACGCATATATGCGTCCCTACAACGTTCATCTGCAAAATTTTCTACCATTGTACCATAATCCCTATCGTTGGCAGAACGGTACCCGCCAGTGAAGGAATGCGTTTCAACTGATATCGTGTTCCGTTCTCGAGCAAGATGAAATTCCCTGCCTCGTCTTTTTCGCGGATAATATAATCCTGCTGATCTCCCTGGAAATTGTAGGCGTTCTGAATGTCCACATACAGCATCAGGGACCAGTTTTTGAAAAAGTACCGCTTGTCTACACGAAGGTCAAGCTGATGAAAATCTCTGAATCGTAAGCCATTGGTTTGAGTGAAGTCGAATATTGGGCCACCTGCCACATCCCAGCCGGCTTTCAGAGAAGAAGCCTCAAAATCATAGGGAGTGTAAGGCGTACCCCCTACAAACCTCCATTTCAAACCCGCACTCCAGTTGTTTTTAAATCCCTTGAAAGCGGTAATGTTAAGGATGTGCTTGCTATCCCAGCTTGTGGGCAGGAATTCACCGAGAATATTCTGATACTGGCTCACCACGAAAGTGTAGGAGAAGATCAGGTTGAGTTTGAGACTCTCTTCAAGCTTGGTGCGATTGAGAATCTCAAAACCATAAGCCCTGCCTACACCGGTTGACGTTACCTCTTCATCCCCAATTACTCCGAAATCAGCACCTTTTGAAGCGAGACTCAATGAATCCCGGACTGAGAAGGGGTACTTTGTATAATACTTGTAAAAGCCCTCAACGGTTGTAATGATATTATCCTTTGGCTGGTATTGAACTCCGAGAATTAAATGGTCTGCCTGAACGTACTTCAGGTCGTTTTCCTTGTTTATCAATACTCCTTCGTTATTCTTGTATCCGAGAGAAGTGTAGGCGGGCAGCTGAAAATAGCGTCCGGCGTTCATACTGAGGCTAAAGGCATCCGTTAGGGAATAAGATAAGGAAAATCTGGGTGAGGTTTGCTTTAGCATATTCGACATACTTGCCGAGTAATTGTTGGCATCCATCCTTAGGCCAAATGAACCTACCAGACGGGCATCAAGAAAGGTTTTGCTAACCTGGCCAAATGCACCCCATTTGAATAGATTAAAGTCGGTTGAATAACGTATGTCAATCAGCCTTCCGTCGGCATATATCTGAGAGTTAGTGTTGTTATTGTATTTGGCAAATTCTCCCGAAAGACCATAAATGACTCGATAATCTCCGAAACGGATGTTGTTTTCATACCGGAAGCGGTTTTCAATCTCCTGTGAGTTGTAATCCAGAACCTTCGGGCGGCTTTCGTCATTATCAGGATATTTAAACGAGACATTGTTTAACATGTTGCGGCTGAGGACAATCGTTTGAAAGGATTTTTGCTTGAAGTGCTTGTAAACGCCGCCGATTGCATAACTCCATTGTTCGTTTACCGGGATGTTTGTCAGGATGAATTCCTGCGCTGGAGTAGGATCCTTAATACCCAGATTGAGTTTGAATTCATCAAGCGCTCCAATTGAAATTATGGATAGTTCATCTTTCGGAGTCAGCTTAATCTTGTATTTCATCTGATAATCCGTGAAAGTCGGCAGGAATGGCAGTTCAATAAGACTAAAGAGAAAACTGAGGTAGCTTCGCCGCGCAGAAAAAATCAGTGTAGAATTTTTTGTCACAGGTCCATCAACCGTAAGGCTGACCTCGGCGGCCCCCAATGATCCGCGAAACTTAAGCTTGTCAGGATTGCCATCCATCTGGGAGAATTCAAAGACACCGCTTAGGGCATTGCCACGGTTTGCGGGAAACGCACCGGAATAAAAATTTACGCCGTCGATAAAATCAGCGTTGATAATTCCAACAGGACCTCCTGATGCGCCTTGAGTGGCAAAATGGTTAATGTTCGGAATCTCCATTCCGTCAAGGTAAAACCGGCTCTCACTTGGACCGCCTCCGCGGATGATAATGTCGCTGCGGAAGGAAGCGCCTGAACCTACACCCGGAAAAGACCGGATTACCTTGGCCAGATCCCTGTTGCTCCCAGGGCTGGTCTCAATCTCGCTTACACCTATTCTCTGAAGGGACACAGGGCTCTCCTGCGTTTTTCGGAATGGCGAGGCTCTAACTACAACTTCTTTTATCTGAGTGTCCTTGGGGTTTAACTTTATCTCAATGTAGGATGAATTGGCATTAGTAACCTGAACCTCAGGGGATAGTCCCATTTCATACCCGACAAATGAAGCCTGAAGGCTGATAAATCCGGGTGCAAGTCCGGTAAAAGTGAATTTACCATCAAGGTCGCTGGTGGTGCCAATCATGGTTCCCTTTACGACGATGTTTACAAATGGTAAAGGTTCATTGCTTACGGCGTCGGTCACCTTTCCTTCAATCCGGCCGGTATTCTGTCCCTTAAGACTTACAGGGAGGAAAACTAAAATTGCGAGCAGGATCGGGATATATATGCTGTTTCTCTTTTTCATGGCCTTAATTCTATTTGGTCAGTTTTACAGTTGCTTTGCCGACGATGGTAAGGGCGGTTGTCATGGTCGATAAATCGGTATACAGGTTGCCATCCTTACCCGCATAATGCCCATGACCGATGGGATTCAGATACTTCAAAGTACCTGGATCATTCATGTCTATCGTAACTGCATATATAAGCGAAGGCTGACAGGATGTTTTATAATCAAGGTCATCATAAAGTGAATTATTCCAAAATTCATTCCAGTCCCAGGGCTGGTTGATCTCTAAAAGCAACCTGAATTTTGAGGGAAGGGTTACATTTACGCCGGTGGTTAAAACAAAATCACCCGACGGAGTTGCACCGGTGTATCCGTCCACTACAGGGTTCGCTCCATCCGGAAGCAGCGGAACTTTAAAGAAGTCAGACCTTTTATGAAGCCAGTAAGGAAGGCTTGCGGGTCTTTTCTGGGGTCCCGGCTTTGAATCCCACGTCTCACTTGTCAGAGGACCGTGACCAAATATTCCGGTTGCGATGGATTTAGTCACAAAAAGTGTCTGCAGATAGTTCTCGTTCATATCCTCAATCCAGATTGCAAAAGTCGGATGATTATGGGAAGTGCCCTTGCTTACAACCAGCTCCAGTGCAAGACCTGATTTTAGATCTGGTATGCGGATAGTGTCAGGGAGATTATCACCTTTGCCGATACCTTTTTGAACTGAACAGCCGGAAAACGCCAGTCCGACCAAGGCTGCCAGGTATACTATGGAAACTAATTTCATTTGAAAAGTTTTTAAAGTTTATTGTAATACAAGTTAAGGATAAGTTTTGTTCAAGTAAAACAAAAAAAAGCCGGCTGGAATTCCAGCCGGCTGAATGAAGACTAACCCACTAATTCCAGGGCATCTGAGCGAGTTCAAAAATACTCAGATAACCAAGCTGAACGATTTTTAGCATCTTATCCCAATTAATCAACTCGATATGATCGTTATACTGATGATATTCAGCAGGCATGCCGGCCATGAAATAATAAATCGGAATCCCCTCCTTCGCAAAAGGAGCGTGGTCGCTGCCTCCACCGGGCTGATCTGATCCCCGGAAGCTGATTTCCAGACCCATTTTAAGATCCGTATTGAATTTTTCAACCAGTTCCTTTGATTTAGGGAACTTATTGGAGAAGGTTACACTGATCTTGTTGTCCTGATTTTCCCCGGGACTGTTTCTGGAGATCATGTCATAATTTAGATTGCACAGAATTTTTTCCTTGTAGGGATGCTGTACAAAATAGCCAGATCCGATCAGACCTTTTTCTTCTGCCGTCCAGGCAGCAAAAACAATGGTTTTTTCAGGCTTGATACCCGTAGCCATCATGGCTTTTGCGATCGTCATTACTCCAACTGTACCGGATGCATTGTCATCAGCACCGTTGAATATAAAACCATCCTGTTTTCCCATATGGTCATAATGACCCCCGATAACAATGATTTCCTCGGTGTTTTTCCCTTCAAGCACACCGATTACGTTCCTTACTCTGACAATCCGTGAATCAACGGTGGTTTTTATCCGGATGGCTTTCCCTGTAAGGTCGCGCGATGCGGGCTTGCCGGTTTCGGCAATTTGCTTTTCAACTGCAGCAAAATCAAGATTCAGGCCGCTGATGATTTCATTGATTACCCTGTCAGTCACCTGAAGGGAAATCAGCCCACCATCTACTTTGTCACCCATCAACCGCATCGATTTCCGGGCACGGTTTTGCGGAACATCACCTTCATATTTATCGGTATTGTAGCGGAAAGGGACGTTTGCAGCCCATTGGCTGGTTGGGTCATTATTTGCCCGGATCTCAATTACACCAATGGCACCGCGCTCGCTTGCCCATGGGAATTGTCCGCCACCCTGCCGGAATCTGGCCATCTGAGCAGCTGGATCGCCTTGGGCCGGTACCGCCGGTTTGAATTTCTCATAGGTCTTGGATGCAGGATCTTTGGATCCCGGGAAGCCTGAAAGCTTTATCACAAACTTACCTTTAAGGTCAAGTCCTTTGAGATCGTCATATCCATTCTTCTCATCAACCAGTCCATAGCCAACGAAAACAACCGGGACTTCAGCCTCAAGTCCTACCTGGCCAGGTGTAACTGAAAAATCAGTCTGGTAATCGAAATTTACCGAACGGAATCCTGCAGGGGTTTTGGTGACAACGCTCATTTCCTGAACAGGTCCGGCTGAAGACTCAACCAGATTGAAACTCTGGAAATAGGTTCTTGTCGGTTCCGGACGAGCCTGAGGAGCTGCACCGGCAGCTGGACGAGCTCCACCACGGCCGCCGAAACGAGCTGCTTCGAAGTCTCCCCCCGGCTTAAGACCATATAGTTTAAACATGCTTGCTATATAATCAGAAGCCATATATTCACCTTTGGTTCCCGACTCCCGGCCTTCGGTCCAATCAGAAGCCAGAAATTCCAGCTGACCCTGTAACACCTCCTTGGTAATTGTCTGAAATCCCTTATCCCTGGCGGATTCTTGGGCATACTGCGGAATTGCCATCGAGAAAAGCAATCCGGCAAGAAAAATCCAACGCATCTGTTTTTTCATAGTATTAGAAATTATAGTTACCATTTAGAATTTGCAAGTTCAAATATGTTCAAATATCCAAGCCTGATAATGTCTGTCATATAAGGGAGAACAGCTTTCACTGCGTGATCCGTGAATTGATGGTAATCAGGAGTGAATTTTCCGTGAATCAGGAAAATGGGAATACCTTTTTCGGAAAATGAGGTGAAATCAGAACCGCCTCTGGGTTGGACTGATGTTTGGTATGCCATATCAAGGTTAAGGCCGTAATTCTTTATGTGCTCCTCGGTGAGCTGCCTGAAAACCGGAAGCCCTGAAGAATAGTTAAAATCACATTTTCGGCCGGTGGTGTCATCCGGTGCGGTGCGACTGATCATATCATAATTCATATAGCACCTGATTTTTTGTTTCTCAGCTTTTGTTACAAAGTATTTTGAGCCAAGAAGGCCCTTTTCTTCTGCTGTCCAGGCGCAGAAAATGATCGTGTTCTTTGGCTTGATTCCTGCGGTGGCAAAAGCATTGGCAATTGTCATTATTCCAACGGTACCGGACGCATTATCGTCGGCGCCGTTGTACACAAAACCGTTGACCTTTCCCATGTGGTCATAGTGAGCACCCAGCACGATACAGTTGTCATTATCTTCACCCTCAAGGATGCCGATCACATTCCGGCCCTGTACTATTCTGGAATCCACAGTGCTGTTTACTCTCAAAAGTATTTTCCCTGAGGTCTCCATTCCCATCGGTTTCCCTGATGCTGCCTCTGTCTCAAATGAAACAGGATCCAAACCCAGTTGGCTTAGCATACTGTTCAGTGCCCGTTCCGATAAGCTTATCCGGGGAATTGAAACAACACCCGTTCCTGGCAGCGATAATCTCCTGCGCGGTTGGGTGTTGAAAGGAACATCGCCTTCATAAGTCTCTGTATTGTAACGAAAAGGGACATTGGTTACTGTTGGCGCAAAACCGGTTGACCCGTTTCTGATTTCAATTACGGCAAGGGCACCTTTTTCTGAAGCGATCAGATCTTTGGCGGCATCATATTGGGGTGGATTCCCCTCTCCGGCAAATCGTCCGTAAGCGGGCGATGCAGGGTCCCGCCATCCCGGAAATCCGGCCATCCTTAAAACAATCTTTCCGGAAATATCGGTTTTTTTGTAATCATCGATACCAAGCTTCTTGTCAACGATACCGTAACCGACAAATACAACAGGAGCCTCTATTTCAATAGAATAACTACCCGGATTTACGCTGAAATCCGTCAGGTATTGCAGCTGGTATTCTTTACTGCTGTTTCCCTCCCTCACGATCAGCCAGCATTCCTGAACGGCTCCCGGAGTGGTTTCTATGAAATTGATATTCTGGAAATAGGAGCGGGGTTGAGCTGTGGAGGCAGGGCCTGCCCCGGTGTTCCTTGAGCGAATAATCATCCGCTGGTCGCCGCCGGGCTTCAGACCCATGGATTTAAACATGGAGGCTATGTAATCACTGGCCATGTATTCTCCACGGGTGCCGGTTTCTCGACCTTCGGTCCAGTCTGATGCCAGAAATTCCAGCTGAGCTTGTATTGACTGGGGATTGATGGATTTAAACCCGATATTTTTAGCACTTTCCTGAGCTCCCACAACAGCCGGAAAAGCCAGTGCAACACAACAAAGAAACAAGCGGAATTTCATAGGTCAAAGGTTAGCGTTCAGGCAAAAGTAATAGAAGCGCTACCGATTGTTCCCGCTGAATAGTTAAAAGTTGTTAATACCTGAAGAATGAGAAATGCACCGTTCCATAAGTTCTCTCCTCCAGCCATCCCTGCTCATTTTCAAAATTATTTGATGGACCGTGCTCAAGGATGAATGTGGAATCTTCTTTGCATAAACCGGAACTCTCAATCAGTTGCGGAAGACCTGGCAGACCTGGGTGGTTATAGGGCGGGTCTGCAAAAATGATATCATATGGCGCCTGTAGCTTTTTGAGGAACTGAAACACATCGGTCTGCACCAATCGCAGGGAAGGAATGGCAAGAATCTGAATGTTTTTCCTGATGTAGTCGCAATGAACCCGATCGCGTTCTACGGCAGTAATGTCCCTGCATCCCAGGGAAGCAAACTCGTAACTGATGCAGCCGGAACCGGAAAAAAGGTCCAGTGCGCGGATACTCTCAAAGTCATAACGATTTAAAAGGATATTGAATAACGCACCCCTGGCTGTGTCCGTTGTAGGCCGGGCGTCCAGGCTTTTAGGAAGCAGTGGCCTTCGCCCGCTGAGGTCTCCGTGGACTATTCGCAACGGGCAAGATTTATGAGGTGAGCAAAATGATGCTGAACCAAGTTATTGAAGGTATAACTATATGAATAGCTTTTGTTGAATTCAAGATAGGATATCTTCTTCAGGTATTTTTCCAGGATAGGCTGTGAATCTGGGAATGCTTCAACGAAACCAGACAGGATCAGAGGCGTTTCCTCCTGTGAGAGTCCGAACTGGTCGAACAGGTACAGAATGAAATAGATTATGTCCTCCTTGTTTCGGATGATAAAACTGTTATAAAAGACCAGTTGCCCCGAATTCAGGAGCATAAGGTCGATAAAACCCTGGTGGATATCGGCATAAACCTGTGCGGGCAAGGATTTGTTTTTCCCATCCAGCACGGCATCTTCAATCTGAGGGGATGCCTGATGAAAGAACTTGCATTCCGCCAGGCTTCCAACTGCAAGGTCATAGATACTAGTCGGAATCTGATGGACCAGGAAAGAATCAATAGAGGGGATCTTGCGGAACAGGATGGTATGATCAGAGGAGACATCCCCAGAGTATTTGAAATAGGACCCGGCAAAATCCGGATTGAATAGAGGACCTGGTATCAGTAAGGCACCCGGTGCCTGGTACATAAAATGCACCGATTTGAAAATCTTCGACAAGTATCCTTCGCTATTTATGAGGTTTCTCAGATTCTCGCCCTGCTGGTCTTCTGGAATCGCAGAATCATACCAGTAGTTTTTAAAAGCGATGTACTTCATCCGAATCGTATCGAGGATTGCAAATGAGAATTGATCCGCCCCAAGTTGAAGGGACAAATGATAGGTCGACGTGATGTTGGCGTCGAATGTCTCGTCTATGATGGCAATGTTCCGCATAAAGAAATCCTTATCCTAAAATGAAAAAAAATAGCTTCACCGGTTGGGGTGAAGCTATTTTTTTTCATTTACTCGTATTATTCCCAGTTACCGGCATTGTTATTGGCTTCCTGGATGTTGCCGACCCGAATTCCTTTGTAATCCTTGGCAAGGTCATTCAGGTTGATGATCAGCTGGCGATCCATACCGTTGAGGATGTCAAAATTCAAGGCACCTGCTTCAAAAACCTGCACCAGAACCTTTGATGCGGTTGTAATGGTTCCGGCCTGGAGTGCAAACTGCTTGCCTAAAGTATGCGGAATGTACCGCAGAGAATCAATCGGGTATCCGTCAGGAAAGATGGAGTCCAGAACTGGCACGTAGTAGGTCCGGCGAACAATCAGACCCTTTGCAACGGCAAGAGAATCATCCTCGCTACCCTCAGCATAAATTACCGGAAAGGAATCCGTTTTTACAAAGTTGATCAGGGTGTCGAAACTTCCTGTATATTTTTGGTATACAGATTTGTAAGCAACTTGAGCCGATCTGATGTCTTTAAGCCTTTCGATAACTTTTAAATTTCTGGAATCCTTCTCCTTCTGAAAATTGATAGGCTTCATGACCCCACTGTAAATCAAGTAGAAAAGTACAATGATCAATCCTGCTAATACGACCTGGATGATGTATCTTACCGTTTTCATTTGTGCGGATTTGTTTAAGTTTGACTGCAAATTTAATACAAATTTCTGATAACGGATTTTCTAAGCGATCATTTTTCCCACCTATGATTTCAGAGCAAATCGCTTCATTGATTCGGCAGAATCTTGGCCATGTCCCAACTGAAGGTCAGGATAGACTGATTGATCGACTTGCCTCCTTCCTTTTCGGGCCCGATGATCGGATTTTCCTGATTCGGGGGTATGCCGGAACGGGCAAAACCACCTTGATTGCCTCACTGGTTAAGACCCTTGCGGCGTACCGGTATAAAACAGTATTGCTGGCTCCTACAGGGCGCGCAGCAAAGGTCCTCAGCAGTTATTCAGGCTTTCCGGCCTATACCATTCATAAAAAAATCTATCGGCAGAAAAAAGTAGTTGAAGGATTCGGAGAGTTCGGTCTAGATCGTAACCTTAGCAAAAACACCCTTTTCATCGTGGATGAAGCATCCATGATCAGTAACCAGTCTTTGGACCTTTCTGTTTTTGCATCAGGCAGGCTGCTCGATGACCTTGTCGGCTATGTCTATTCATCGCCAGGATGCAAGCTGGTGCTGATCGGAGATGATGCCCAGTTGCCCCCGGTAGGATTTGACCAGAGCGATGCCCTGAAGGTTGACTACCTTGAACGTTACGGCATGATGGTCGAGGAATCATGCCTAACGGATGTCGTGCGCCAAACGGTCGATTCTGGTATCCTTTTCAATGCAACCAATTTGAGAAAGGTCCTGTTGAAGACCCAGAATAAGTTTGGTATTCCAGGCTTAAAAACCTCCGGGTTTCCCGACTTTCAGGAAGTCCGAGGGGATGATCTTCTCGAAGAACTGGAACGGAGTTATGGCACTGCCGGGTTGGAAGAGACTATGGTGGTATGCCGGTCAAACAAGCTGGCAAACCGCTATAACCAGGGAATACGCAACATGATCCTGAAGTATGAAGAGGAGATCAGGCTTGGTGATCTTATCATGGTCGTTAAGAATAACTATTATTGGCTTAAGGAATCTCCGGAGATCGATTTCATCGCAAACGGGGACATTCTTGAAGTAATCAGGGCCAAGGGGAGCAAGGAGTTATACGATCTTACCTTCAGGGATCTTATGGTGCGGTTTACTGATTACCGCGATATGGAATTTGAGGCTAAAGCAATGCTGGATACACTGTCCGCTGATACTCCTTCCCTTGACAAGGACCGGATGCGGAATTTCTTTGCTGCCGTATCAGCCGATTACCAGCAAATGAAAGGAAAGAAGCACAAGGCTGATGCAATTCGTGAGGATCCCTTTTTTAATGCCCTGCAGATAAAATTTGCCTATGCGGTGACGTGCCACAAGGCTCAGGGAGGTCAGTGGAAGCATGTGTATATTGATCAGGGGTATATCACGGAGGATAAGATTGACCGTGAATATTATCGCTGGCTGTATACGGCAATAACCCGCGCAACGGAGAAGGTGTTCCTGGTAAATTTCCGTCCGGAATTTATTACGTCCCAATGATCTTCACGAGTACCCTTTTAGCCCTCTTTCCGTCGAATTCGCCGTAGAAAATCTGCTCCCATGGGCCGAAGTCCAATTTCCCGCCGGTAACCGCAACAACGACCTCCCGGCCCATAATTGTTCGTTTGAGATGGGCATCGGCGTTATCTTCATATGAATTGTGCCTGTATTGAGAATAGGGTTTCTCGGGAGCGAGTCCTTCCAGCCATTTCTCTATATCCTGATGCAATCCGGATTCGTCATCATTGATAAATACGGATGAGGTAATGTGCATTGCATTGCACAGGAGTATCCCCTCCAAAATGCCACTCTCACGCAAGCACTCCTCAATCTTACTGGTAATATTGATTAACTCCCGTCTGTTTGCAGAATGGAACCACAATTCCTTTCGGTAAGATTTCATAGGCGATTGTCAGGATTCGAGTTTCATGTCGGCAACCATTGCCTTGATTCTTGCATCAAGCGACTTCTCAGCATCTTCAAGCTCAAGATGGTTTTTTACCACGGTACGGACGCTGAAGTAGAACTTAATTTTAGGTTCTGTCCCTGACGGTCGCGCCGAAATTATCGATCCATCACTCGTTATGAATTGCAAAACATTGGATTTTGGCAAGTTGATATCATACCGCAGATGGGAAATCATGTCATAGGCCTTGCTTGCCTGGAAATCCTGAACCATCACTACATCTGAACCCGCCAGGGTTTCGGGCGGCTGGCTGCGGAACCGCTCCATCATAGCTGAGATCTCTTCAACCCCAGATTTTCCCTTTTTTGTTATGGAGATCAAATGCTCCTTATAATACCCGTATTTAATATAGATGGATTCCAATAATTCCAGAACCGACATGCCATTCTCCCTCGCCCAGGCGGCCGTTTCAGCGAACAACGCACAGGCTGATACTGCATCCTTATCCCTCACAAAGCTTCCAACCATAAAACCATAGGACTCCTCACCGCCTCCGATGAAAACCTCTTTACCTTCTTTCTCCCGGATAATGCCGGCGATGTACTTGAATCCTGTAAGAACCTCATAGGTTTTCACACCAAAGGAACTCGCAATTTCATTAAACAGGGGAGTGGTAACTATCGTCCTGGCAATGAATTCATTGCCTTTGAGTTTTTTTTGATCGAAGAGGTTCTTGAGCAGGTAGTAAACCAGTAATGCACCGGTTTGGTTTCCATTTAACAGGCGGTACTCACCAAGGCTATCCCGCACGGCGACTCCAACACGATCAGCATCCGGGTCAGATGCCATAACCAGCTCAGCGCCTGTTTCCCGGGCTTTGTCCAGGGCCAGGGTCAAGGCACTTTTTTCCTCCGGGTTTGGCGAATAAACGGTTGGGAAATTTCCATCGGAGATATCCTGCTCCGGCACATTTATAATATTTGTAAATCCAAATCGCTTAAGTATCTCTGGAACCATATAGACTCCGGTTCCGTGAATCGGAGTGTATACAATCTTCATATCCCTGTGTTTGCGATTAATATCAGGATTCAGGCTGAGGCCCTGAAGGCAGCTCAGGTAGGCTTCATCAACTTCTTCGCCGATCTTATGGATCAGTGATGGATCGGCTTTTTGTTTAACCTCTTTATAACTCTTTATTTTCTGAACCTCAGCAATTATGTTTTCATCGTGAGGATGTACTATTTGTCCGCCATCTTCCCAGTATACTTTGTACCCATTGTATTCCTTGGGGTTGTGAGAGGCAGTTACAACAACTCCCGACTGGCAATGAAGGTGCCGGATGGCGAATGACAATTCCGGCGTAGGACGAAGATCTTCAAAAAGATAGGCACAAATACCATTAGCCGCGGCAACTTTTGCTGTCATCTCGGCAAACGTTCTGGAATTATTCCGGCTGTCGTGCGCAATCGCAATGCTCAGGTCAGTCTTGCCCGGGAAATTCCTGATGAGGTAATTGCAAAGGCCTTGGGTGGCCATCCCAATAATATATATATTCATCCGGTTGGTTCCCGGTCCCATGATTCCACGCATACCGCCGGTTCCGAATTCAAGATCCCTGTAGAAAGCCTCGATCAGGGCTTCTGGATCGTGATCCAGCATAAATTGGACCTGATCACGAGTTTCCCGGTCGAAATCTTCTGATAACCATTGTTTCGCTTTCTCAATAATGATAGTGTCCGGTGCTTCCATGTCAACAGCTATTACAGATTTCTATTTTTGCAATTGTAATTTTTCCAAACAGGTCTTCAGGCTATCCTGCCAAAAGGGTATGTCAAAATTATATTCCGCAGTAAATTTTCTTGTGTCCATTACACTGAATGCCGGCCGCCTGGCAGGAAGCGGGTATTCATCGGTTCGGATGGGCCTGATTTTACACTTTAGCCCAGTCATTCTCATGATAGTTGATGCGAAATCATACCAGGACGCAACTCCGGCATTACAGAAATGATAGATCAGGGTCCGGTCGACTGGGACAGCACCTTTATGGATCTGCCGGATAACGGCCAGAATCCCTGATGCAAGGTCTCCGGCATAAGTTGGAGATCCCACCTGGTCCATCACAATACCCAGGCTCTCCCGCTCGGTTCCGAGACGCAGCATGGTCAGGAGGAAGTTTTTCCCAAATTCGGAATAGAGCCAGCTGGTCCTGATAATAATTCCTGAACCTGTTTTAATTACTTCCTGCTCACCTTCAAGCTTAGATTTCCCATATACCGAGGCCGGGCTCACGGGATCTGATTCGAGGTAGGGGATACATCCTTGGCCTGAAAATACATAATCGGTGGAGATATGAATAAACGGAATACCCGCTTCCCGACAGGCTGCAGCCAGGATTCCGGGACCTTTCCCATTAATTTCCATTGCTTTGTCAGGCTCTTTTTCAGCCTGATCTACAGCAGTATATGCGGCACAATTGACCAGATAGTCTGGTTTTGTCCGCGAAAGGAAGTTTTTAACCTGCCTGCGGTCGGTAATGTCAGGATCGGGGTAGTCTGTGGCCAGCCATTCGATCTGCTGCTCCGGATCCGGCAGGTGAAGCAAACTTTGGCCTAACTGGCCATTTGCTCCAGTTATAACTATTTTTATCACGATTCCAGATATACAAAGTTCATGGACGCTTCGGTGAATCCGGGTAAAACCTTATCCTTGGCGCTAACCAATGCCTGGTCTGCCGGAATGGGCCACGGAATGCTTAGCCCACCGTCAAGGTAATGAATACCGCGCTCAGCCTCAGGATAGTAAAAGCTGTCGCATTTATAGAAGAATACAGCCGTTGGGCTGGTAACCGCAAAACCATGTGCGAAACCTTTCGGGATATAAAGCTGCAGCTTATTCTCAGCACTTAGTTCAATGCCGAAGTATTGTCCGAAAGTGGGTGAATTCTTTCGAATATCGACGGCAACATCCCAAACAGATCCTTCCAGCACCCTGACCAGTTTGCTCTGAGCGAAAGGTGAAAGCTGGTAATGCAGACCACGGATAACTCCGTATTGCGAAAGGGATTGGTTGTCCTGAACAAATTGTGCGTCAATTCCAGCTTCGATGAGAACTTTTCGGTTGAAGCTTTCGAAAAAGTACCCGCGGCTATCTTCAAAAACCCGGGGTTCAATCAGAAAGAGGCCGGGAAGGGGAGAGTCAATTATTTTCATGAAGGAGTATTACCAGGATTTGATTTTTTCATTAGCAATGGTCAGCAGGTACTGACCATATTGATTTTTTTTCAGCGGGGTCGCCAGTTCTATGAGTTTTTCACGGCTGATAAAACCTTTTTTGTACGCGATCTCCTCAATACAGGCAACTTTTAATCCCTGTCTTTGCTCTATCGTTGCAATGAAATTTGAAGCCTGGAGCAAGCTGTCGTGTGTTCCGGTGTCAAGCCAAGCCATACCACGGCCCAGTAACTTTACGTTTAGAGAACCTTCGTCAAGATAGAGGCGGTTCAGATCTGTGATTTCCAATTCTCCCCTCGACGAAGGCTTGAGGGCTTTGGCCTTGGCAACTACCGTTTTATCATAAAAATAGAGTCCGGTAACGGCGTAGCTGGATTTTGGCTTCAAAGGTTTTTCCTCAATGCTAAGCACCTTGCCGTTGTCATCGAATTCGGCAACACCATACCTTTCGGGGTCTGTAACATAGTAGCCGAATACTGTGGCGCCCTCCCTGACCTGTGCTGCCTCTTCCAGTATCTTCCCAAAATTATATCCGTAAAATATATTATCGCCAAGGACCAGGCAGGCTTCATCCCCAGCCAGGAAATCCTCCCCGATCAGGAAGGCCTGAGCCAGTCCATCCGGTGAAGGTTGCTCTGCATAGCTGATCTTTAATCCCAAATCTTCACCACTGCCAAAAAGATCCTGATACAAATGGAGGTCCTTGGGAGTAGAAATGATCAGTATGTCCCGCAAACCGGCCAACATGAGCACCGACATGGGATAATAGATCATCGGCTTGTCATAGATCGGTACGATCTGCTTTGAGATACTCTTTGTAATCGGATAGAGGCGGGTACCGGCCCCGCCGGCAAGGATAATTCCCTTCATATCTATAAGTTAAGAAGGTTTTTAAAATATTCGATGGTCTTTGTAAGTCCTTCATCCAGATGAATCTTTGGCTCCCATCCGTTCAACTCTTTCCGGGCCATAGAGATATCCGGCTGACGCTGCGTTGGGTCATCCTGCGGAAGAGGCAGGAAAATCAGTTTTGATGTTGCACCTGTAAGAGCTATAACCTTTTCCGCGAGTTCCTTGATTGTGAACTCCCGCGGATTGCCAATATTTACCGGTCCGATAAAATCTTCACGGGTACCCATCATGCGGATCATGCCTTCAACAAGGTCGTCAACAAACTGGAAGGAACGGGTCTGCGAACCGTCTCCATAAATGGTAATGTCCTGATTGTGCAATGCCTGGATGATAAAATTTGAAACAACCCGGCCATCCTGAGGATGCATCCTCGGGCCGTAAGTGTTGAATATCCGGATGATTTTGATCCTTACGCCGTTCTGATGGTAATAGTTCATAAAGAGAGATTCGGCGCAGCGCTTGCCCTCATCATAGCAGGAACGTAGTCCGATCGGGTTAACATGACCCCAGTAATCTTCCGTTTGGGGATGTATTTTCGGGTCGCCATAGACTTCGCTGGTTGAGGCCTGAAGGATTTTGGCACGGATTCTCTTGGCCAGTCCCAACATATTCACCGCACCCATAACCGAGGTTTTAATGGTTTTGATCGGATTGTACTGGTAATGGATGGGTGAAGCCGGACAGGCCAGGTTGTATATCTCGTCCGCCTCGATAAAGAAAGGCATGGTTACATCATGGCGAATAAGTTCAAAATAGGGGTGGTCCAGAAGATGAACCACGTTCTGTTTGCTTCCTGTGAAATAGTTGTCGAGGCAGATGACTTCATTGCCTTCATTCAGCAGCCTTTCACAAAGGTGGGAGCCGATAAAACCGGCCCCCCCTGTGATTAATACCTTTTTCATGTTTATTTAATTTCTTATCCGGCGACCCATGCCAAAATAGGTAAAGCCAACTTCTGCCATCTCTTCGGGATCATAGATATTTCTGCCGTCGAAAACCACCCTGTTTTTCATGAGTTTCGACATGATTTTGTACTTAGGAACCCTGAATTCACTCCATTCGGTAAGCAGTACGAGCGCATCGGCATCAATCAACGCTTCGTATTCGTCATCAACATACGTAATCACGTCACCGATTTTTCTCTTGGTTTCATGAATGGCAACCGGATCATAAGCTACTACATGAGCGCCCGCTGCTAACACCTGCTCGATAAACACAAGTGACGGTGCCTCGCGCATATCATCGGTATTTGGCTTGAAAGCCAAACCCCAGATGGCAATTTTCTTGTCCTTCAGCTTACCCTCGAAGTACTTGGAAACCTTATTGAACATAACTTTTTTCTGATCGTCGTTGACATCTTCAACAGACTCCAGAACCCGCATTTTATAACCATTTGCTGAAGCAGTCTTAATCAGGGCTTTCACGTCCTTGGGAAAGCAACTTCCTCCGTAACCTACCCCTGGATAGATAAACTTGGTCCCTATTCTGGTATCACTTCCGATTCCCTTGCGAACCATATCGACGTCAGCGCCCACAATCTCGCATAGGTTCGAAATGTCATTCATGAAACTGATTTTGGTGGCCAGCATTGAGTTGGCAGCATATTTGGTCATCTCGGCGGATGGAATGTCCATAAAGAGCAAGGGATGCCCGTTCAGGACGAAGGGCTTATAGAGCCTCGCCAGGGTCTTTTCTGCTTGTTCCGAGTCTACCCCGCAAACAATCCGGTCGGGTTTCAGAAAATCTGCAATTGCTGAACCTTCTTTAAGAAACTCCGGATTGGAGGAAACATCAAAGGCAATGTCCACACCCCTTTTATCAAGTTCTTCCTTAATGGCTGCCCGCACTTTTATCGCGGTTCCAATGGGAACCGTGCTCTTCGTAACCACAACCATATAATGATCCATGAATTTTCCGATGTCACGTGCTACCCCAAGCACGTACCGCAGGTCCGCGCTTCCGTCCTCATCCGGGGGAGTTCCGACCGCAATAAACGCCACATTGGCTTCAACCAGGCTTTCTGCAATCTGCGTGGTAAAAAACAATCGTTCCTTCTCAATATTACGTTTAACAAGATCATCAAGGCCGGGTTCGTAGATGGGTACCTTCCCATTATTGAGCATGTCAATCTTGTTCTGGTCAATATCCACGCATGTGACCGTCACTCCCGTTTCTGCAAAGCATGTACCGGTGACGAGGCCAACGTAACCGGTTCCAACAATAGAGATTTTCATAAAATAATGATTTATTAATTTTATTCAGGTTCAGAATTTGCTTGCCCGGCACTTGATAAGTGTTGGTGCAACTAAAATAGTTTTTTTAGCAACAGGAATTGACCTTTATGCTAAAATTTGACCAATGACAATGTAATCATCCAAAATCGAAAGGTGTTAACGCAATTTATTATATTTTTACTTCCATTGCATGTATCCCAAATTATTGAAGTAAGTCACGGAAATGGATAAAAAAGTTTTAGTGATTGATGATGAAATAACCATCAGAACACTGCTGGATAAGTTTCTTAGCAATCAATTTGATGTAACCGCTATGGGCAACGGACAGGAAGCCCTTAACTGGCTGCAGTCGGGCAATATTCCCGACCTGATTATCGTCGATTTGGAAATGCCAGGCATGGATGGGTTTGAATTTTTATCGCAGGTCAAAGCCAGTGGATATTTCCGGTCGATCCCGGTTTTGATGCTGTCAGGGGTAGATTCCAGTGCCGAACGGGTTAAATGCCTCAAAGCCGGCGCACTGGATTTCATGATCAAGCCTTTTAACCCGGAGGAATTGATATTAAAGATCGGAATTTTAATGAGTTATCGAATCAATTAAAGTTTTTTCCGATGGTTGATCCCGATTCGAAACTACCGTTCCTGCTCTATGTGGGAACAGACAAGGCACTGGTTGAAATCCTGCAGTCATCAGGATTGATTGAATTGATGACCCATGAAAATGGATTCCTTGCTATCAACTGGCTTGAGAAAAACCCGGCTCCGGCTGCTATTGTCGCCGACGTACTTATGCCAGGCATGTCAGGCTTTGCCTTGCATGATGAACTGATGCAAAACGTTAAATTTCAAACCGTCCCCTTTATTCTTGTCGACGACCGGATCTCGGCTTTAGACAAGGAAAAAGCGTTGCAAATGGGCATCGATGATCTTTATCAGAAACCGCTAAAGCCATCGGATCTTATCAAGAGACTTGGATTCCTGATTCCCTACAAGAAGTTCAAATCAATCATTTCCGTTGTTGAGAGCAAGCAGAAAAAGATCAGGATACCTTTTATTAAAAGGGCGTTTGATATTGCTTTTGCTTCTTTTGCACTCCTTTTTCTTTCTCCGCTTTTTTTGATCGTTGCTCTGGCCATCAGGTTTGAGTCTAAAGGGAAGGTTTTCTATGCTGCAAAGAGGGTAGGGGCTGGCTATAATGTTTTTCCTTTTTTTAAATTCCGGTCAATGTATGTTGGAGCGGATGCTAAACTGAAAGAATTGAAACACTTAAATCAATATACGGAAAAGGAAGCTGATGGACCCTTTGGGTCGGAATGCCCAGATTGCAAAAGACTTGGACATCATTGCTCGACAACTCTCTATATAAAAGACAAAGAAATATGCGAAAACCACTACCTCCGTTTAAAGAGGGAGAAACTGGGCAAGACTTTCAACAAAATCAAGAATGATCCAAGGGTGACCCGGGTAGGCAGGCTAATCCGGAAAACCAGTATCGATGAATTACCGCAGTTGGTTAATGTCCTTCGCGGTGAGATGTCCATAGTTGGTAACCGGCCGATACCCTTGTATGAAGCAGAACTGCTGACTTCGGACGATTGGACTGAGCGGTTCCTTGCTCCTGCAGGCATTACGGGCCTTTGGCAGGTAAGCAAACGCGGCGGAAAAGAAATGTCGAATGAAGAGCGAAAGGATCTTGACAACCAGTATGCCAGGAGTTTTACTTTTTGGGGTGACATAAAGATCATTTTGATGACTTTTACAGCCTTCATGCAAAAGGAGGACGTTTAAATTATTGTCATGAGCAGCAGTAACCACTTTACCCTTCTTATCTCATGCTTGGCCACTTTTTGTTTGGCCACTTCGGGGTTTGCCCAGGAGAGGAGTACAAAGAATCAAACCAAGCAGGATGCTCTGGTTGGTGAAATACCCGATCGGGGATTGCAGTTTAAAGAATATCAGCAGCTTTGGCTGCCCTCCTTGAATGCCTTGATCCAGACAGCGTTGATAAATTCTCCTTTGATCCGTCAGCAGGAAGCCATGGTAGGTATGCGCGACTGGCAGACCAGGTCCGCTAAGCTTGACTGGACCCGTTATTTCCAATTATTCTCTGAAGCCCGATTTGGAGCAGTGGACTATGTTGTAATCGGAGCGGGAGTTAACCCGGCAACTGATAATACTTTCCGATATAATGTTGGGACAAGGATACAGCTTAACGCCTTTGACATCATTGATCAGAAAAAGAAGGTAAGAACGGCTGAAGCCGTCCTGGATTTCGAAAAAGCGAAGGTTGAGGAGGCGAAAAGAGTTATCATCGACGAGGTGATTAAACAGTACAACCAGGTTATCACCTACAGGGAAATAGTGAAGATTAAGAGTGATAACCTTCAGGGGCAGCTGGCCAATATGGAGAAAATGGAACTGAAATTCGCAACGGGGGATGAAGACCTGATGGAATATGCCCGCATTAAAGAGATATCAACGAAAGCCCAGGAAGAATTTGAGCTGGCCAAAAAGGAATTCAGGGTAGCTTACATGCTTCTCGAGAACCTTGTGGGTGTTAAACTCGATCAAATATCCGGAAAGAATTAATGAACCTGGTCTATTTCATCCGACTGATCCTGAAAAACGCCGGAATTATCCTGGGTGTTGCGCTGGTAATGAGCATCATCGTGATATTAGTTACCGGAAAACAACCAAAAACCTATACCTCTTCAACGGTCATTTATACAGGAATTGCAACAGGCTATGATCTGGAGTCAGGTGAAAGCAAGCGATTTGATTTTTATGCCACCAATGCTCAATTCGATAATCTTATCAATATTATCAAGAGTCGGGAAATTCAGGAAGAAACAGGCATCCGGCTGATGGCTCAGCATCTGATGCTTAGTGAACCGGATCCTACTGTTTGCTCAGCAGAAACGTGGCGGGCATTGATCAGTGAGATCCCGCCTGAGGTTAAAAACCTGGTGGTGATTGGCTCTGGGAATGAAATCAACAATGCTCCCGCAGATCAGTCCGATACGGATGAAACGGCTCTTGCTTCTGCGGATTCTGCCAACATTCAGCCAGACACTGTTATGGAACGATTGGTCAGGACTGAATTTGAAACAAAAACGGATACGATTAAAGTTACCCGATTTTCTAAAACTCCGCGTTACTATACCGTTAAAGCCGGTGACTATCCTGCCGCTATTGCCAAGCGGTACGGTCTGACCCTTGAACAGCTCGACAAATTAAATCCCGGTCTCAGGTATCCTATCACAGGAGGACAGCGCCTGAATGTTGGTTCCGGTAGTCAGAGTTCCGAGGTTGACAGCGTGGTTACCCGAACCGTACCCGTTGAGAAGGTATCCTGGGTTCCAAAAACCAGCGTTGTACCGCAAGCCAGCAGCCGAACAGATTATGAGCAAAGAATGGATTCATTAAATGCGTCCTTCCGGCAGACAGTTCAGAGAGTCATACAACTTGATCCTTATGAGAAAACGGTTGCAAACCTCAGGAAATACAAGGACCAAGATCAGACCAACTATATCTATAAAACGCTCCAATCTTCGAATCCCATCTATAGCGTTCAAAAGATCAGTTCTGTCAAGGTTGTACGAATACAAAGTTCCGACCTATTACGTCTAACTTATGATTCTCATGATCAGGCAGTTTGTATGAATACGCTGAAAATCCTAACCAAAGTTTTTTCAGAGAAGAATCAGGATATAACTGCCTCACAGACGAATCTGGTGTCAGAATATTTCAAACAGAAAGTGGGATCCGCTAAAACTCAGCTGGACAGTTTGGAGGTTATGCTCCTCCAGTTTAATAGTCAAAACCGGATCATTAACTATAATGAACAGACAAAGTTCATAGCAGAACAGAAAGAGGTTCTGGATAAGGACTGGTCGCAGGCTTACGGGATTCTATCAGCAGGTAAGGCTGCCCTGCAGGTCATTGAGGAGAACCTTGATGAAAAGGCAAGACTTTTCATCCAGAATAGTGACATCCTTGAAAGAAGGAGGCGACTCCATGATGTAACATCCCTTATCGCCATCGAAGAAATTAAGGCTGAATTGAGCCCGGATGTGATTAGCGGTCTAAAGGCTGAGGCAGAAAAAATCAAATCAGGATTGTCCCAGGCGGTGAACATTTCTTATCAGGCTGAACGGACCAAAGAAGGAATAAACATCAAAGAGGTTCTGACCTCATGGTTTCAAAAGGTTATTGCGGTTGAAGAGGCTCGCGCTATTTATGAAGTTCTGACGGACCGCAAAGAGAAGTTTCTAAAGAAGTATGATGAATTCGCCCCGCTGGGCAGCCGAATGCGGCAATTGGAGAGGGAAATCGACCTTGCCCAGCAGGATTACATGAATCACCTTCATAATCTCAATTTGAGCATTATGAAGCAGAAGAATGTGGAACAGTCAGATGTTCAGGTTCTTGATGAACCAATTTACCCCATCAAGCCCAACCCTTCTAAGCGAATGTTTTCAGTAATCGCAGCATTTCTTGCCGGAATTGTCCTGACTGCTGCAGTGATCATCCTGCTTGAATTTCTTGATACCTCGATCAAGTTTCCTGAACGATTCGCCGAACTCTCAGGCCTGCCCTTGTTGGGTGCATTTCCAAAACTTCCTGGCCGACCTGATCCAAAGGTTGATCTTAATCTTATTACCAGCCGGTCAATTGATCAGATTTGTCAAAGAATCCGCCTCGAGGAACTGAAGCAAAAGAACCGCGGCGACCAGCCCTTTGTTGTTTTTATGTTGAGTACGCGTGACCGCGAAGGCAAAACCTTCCTGGGTTCACGAATCACAGAGAAATTAAGGGTAACAGGTTCAAAGGTTCTCTTTATTAAGCCGCAGGAATCCAGAAACCCTGCAGACTTTCAAACCCAGTTTCAACGGTTTGGCACCGCGCCTGATGCCTGGGATTTTGAATATGAAGTTCCTGAAAACTTCCTGATTATTAGAAATGTAAATGAATTGCTCAGAAATTATACCTTTCTGACGAAAGGATATCAGTTTATTTTCATTGAACTTCCAGCCTTATTGACCCATGAATATCCAGCCTCAATGGTGAATTCAGGTAATCTTTCCATTGTTGCCGGGCGGGCCAGCCGGACCTGGAGCCGCGCCGATGACGAGATTCTGAAACTATATGCAAATACGGTCAATCATCCTATGCTCGCTCTTCTCGATGGTTGTCACATTGATAACCTGGAAACCATAATCGGAGAAATACCCAAAAGACGGAGTATGGCCCGAAAGTTTTTAAAAAAGGTTATTAATCTGGATTTTAAAGCGATAAGGACCTAGTGAAAGGTTGTTGTGAACAGATTATCGAAAATCTTCAAGGCAGAAAACTCTCTATCGCTGATAGGTAACCTCGTTTTTGCCCTTTTCGGTTTTGCTAATATTTTTATTCTGGCCCGGACATTCGGTGAGGATGAATTTGGCGAGTGGGTTCTCTATCTGTCGGGTATGGCTCTGCTCGAAATGATCCGTAAAGGTATTACCAGCACTCCGCTGGTGAGATTTCTTGCCGGATCAGGATCTGAACATGAGGAGCGATCAATAGTCGGGGCTGCCTGGCTCTTATCTGTCCTGGTAACCATTGCCGGAATAATTCTTATTTACTCTGGCCTGATATTGTTCCCAGGCCCTATTCATAAGAAAGGGTTTGACCTGTTTTTTATCTGGTACCCCCTTCTTTCTGTCCTCATTCTGCCCCTGAATACCGCATTATCTGTACTTCAAGCCCGGCGGCAGTTCGGCCGAATATTGAGCCTGCGGGCAGTCAACATGGGATCCTTTTTTTGTTTTCTGGTTATTAATTACTTCTGGCTTAATTGGAGCATAACTGCCGTAGTTCTTGCGCACCTGGGCTCTCACCTTCTTGCATCTTTATTCAGCATGATTAAAGGGTGGGATGGCATCCGGTATATTCGTTTTACGACCAAAGCAAGAGTGCTTGAGCAGCTACACTTCGGAAAATTCAGCCTGGTGACCCTGATTGGCAGTAACCTGCTGAAAAGTTCAGATACTATTATTATAGGTATCATGATGACTGGTGCAGATGTTGCCTACTACAGCATACCACTGAAACTGATCGAGGTGATTGAAATACCCCTAAGGAGCCTTATTCAGGTTGCCTTCCCTGCCATGAGCAAGGCAAGCCGGCAAGAAAAGCCAGAGGAAGTGAGGAGTATTTTTTACCGCTACACAGGTTTGGCGACCATACTGTTCCTGCCGATGTCGGTTATCCTTTTCTTCCTGGCAAAGCCGCTTACCCTGTTGCTTGGAGGTGATGCCTATGTGGAATCTTTCACCATTTTTCAGATCTTCCTGATCTATTCGCTCCTGCTCCCGATGGACCGATTTGCCGGAGTTACACTCGATGCCATTAACCGCCCTGCGCTTAATACAGTCAAAGTCCTCTGCATGGCCTTTGTTAATATTGTTGGAGATATTCTGGTTATCCACTATTTCGGTTCGTTAGAGGGGGTAGCTATTTGTACTATCCTGAATTCGGCAGCAGGCGTAGTTGCAGGCAACCTGTTTCTCCGTCATGACCTTGGAACCAACATGCTCAGGATTTTTCCGGAAGGCATGAAGTATATCCGTGAATCGGCCATCCATTTCTTAAAGAGGTAATTGATGGAAAGTCTATTTCCTGATACGGGGGCGGAAAGGATTAAGAAGCCTTTCTACATCCTGTCATTGGCGTTTTTTGCCATTGCAGCAGCCCTGGCGATCGGTGCAAAAGGTCCGGTCATCGGTGCCCTGCTGGTCGTAATACCCATTGCGGTTTACATAGTGATCCGGATTTTCCTGGAACCCAGATTCGGCCTCATCCTGTCATTTTTACTGTCTTTCTTCGCGATTGGAATCACCCGCTATATTGAGGGCATTCCATTTGGCCTGGGTGTTGATGCACTGCTCGTTATCACCCTTATTGCATTGATTCTTGGTGGAGACCGACAGATTAAATGGAAGAATGCCGGAAATGATTTCACAGCGGTATCTGCTATCTGGATGGGCTACACGATCATGGAGATCGCGAATCCTGAATCAGTCAGTATGGCCGCTTGGTTTTACGCGATGAGAGGCGTAGCCTTTTACCAGATGCTGATGATCCCGGTTGCATTCCTTCTGATCAGAGATAAACGAGACCTTCAGATGTTTTTGGTTGGTTGGCTTTTCATATCGGTAATGGCAGCCCTGAAAGGATTTCAGCAAATCGAGATCGGTCCTGACCGATGGGAAGAAAGATGGTTAGATGCCGGAGGCGCACTTACACACAGGATTCAGGGCCGTTTGAGGGCCTTTAGCTTCTATTCCGATGCAGGGCAGTTCGGGGCGGCCATGGGGCATGCATCTCTTGTTGCTGCTATTATTGCCATCGGAAAAGTTAGCAGACGGAAGAGAATCCTGTTTCTTGCCATTTCGGTCATCACACTTATGGGAATGCTCTATTCCGGAACACGCGGAGCCATTGCCGTTCCCGCTGCCGGGGCCATGCTCTATCTGTTCCTGAGTAAAAACTTTAAAATATTTGCGTTGGGTGTATTTCTGGCGGCCGGTACCTACGGAGTTTTAAGGTACACTATGGTGGGAAATACCAATTATCAGATCTACAGGCTCCGAACGGCAGTCAGACCGTCACAGGACCGTTCTTTTCAGGTTCGGCTTGAAAATCAGCGTAAACTGAAAACCTACCTGGCGAACCGGCCTATTGGCGGTGGGGTGGGCTCGGCAGGAAACTGGGGCATGCGTTTCAGTCCCAATACCTTTCTGGCCCAGACGCCAACGGATTCATGGTTTGTTAAGATCTGGGCTGAGATGGGAATCGTCGGCCTTGCGCTTCACCTTTTCATATTATTCTACCTGCTGGTCCGATGTTGTATCATCGTTTGGAAGCTCAGAGATCCGGAAATACGGCAAATCATGGCCGCACTTACAGCCGGAATTTTCGGCATTATGGTGGCCAGTTATGGGAATGGATTATACGGTCAAATGCCTACCGGAATGATCATTTATCTGAGCTATGTTTTTGTCTTTATTTCGCCCCGATTGCAGGCGAAAAATGATGAGAAATCGCAATAAAAACTTACCTTTGCGGCCAAGTTTGTCAAAATAATGTCTAACACATTAACTAATTGAGTTTTACAAAATGTCAGAACTAGAAAAAAACTTGGCTGAAGAAGAAGCCGAAATGGTTGTTAACCCGGAAGCCGAAGAGGCTCAAAAAGATGAAGCCGAAGAAGTTGAGGTTGATCTCACCTTCGACGAAGAAGAAATTGAGGAAGAGGTAATTCTCCCCGAAGAGGAAGAAGAAGAGTTGGTTGAAGAAGAGGAGGAAGAAGTTGATGTTGCAATGTTAATCCCGAAACCGGCTCAAGGCCAGGAATTTGATTGGGATAAATATGCAGCTGAACAAGATGGGTATTCCGCCGATGAGCGGGCCCAGCTGGAAGCCATGTTTGATCAGACCCTCTCAGTGGTAGCACCGAATGAGGTTGTTGATGGAACCGTGGTATTCATGAACAAGCGTGAAGTTGTCGTCAACATCGGTTATAAGTCCGAAGGTGTTGTCAGTCTCAACGAATTCCGCTATGACCCGGATCTGAAAGCCGGTGACAAAGTTGAGGTCTATATTGAGACCCTGGAAGACAAAAACGGTCAGCTGGTTCTTTCTCACAAAAAGGCGCGCGCCCTGCGCTCCTGGGATCGCGTCAACGACGCTTATGAGAAAAGTGAAATTATTAAAGGTTACATCAAGTGCAGAACCAAAGGCGGCATGATTGTCGACGTATTCGGTATCGAAGCCTTCCTCCCGGGTTCGCAGATTGATGTTAAACCCATCCGTGATTATGACATTTTTGTTGGAAAAACCATGGAATTCAAAGTTGTTAAAATCAATCATGAATTCAAAAACGTGGTAGTATCCCACAAAGCTCTTATCGAGGCAGAACTTGAAGTTCAGAAACAGGAGATTATCTCCAAGCTTGAAAAGGGCCAGGTACTCGAAGGAACCGTTAAAAATATTACCTCCTATGGCGTATTTATCGACCTCGGCGGTGTTGACGGTCTGATTCACATTACCGACCTTTCCTGGGGCCGAGTAAACCATCCGGAAGAGATTGTAACTCTGGATCAGAAAATCAATGTGGTTATCCTTGACTTTGATGATCATAAGAAACGCATTGCTCTCGGTCTGAAGCAGCTTACTCCTCACCCATGGGATTCTCTCGATGCCAACCTTAAAGTTGGTGACGTGGTTAAAGGCCGCGTGGTAGTTATGGCCGATTATGGTGCATTTGTTGAAGTGGTGATTGGCGTTGAAGGCCTGATCCACGTTTCTGAAATGTCATGGTCACAACATCTGCGCAGCGCACAGGAATTCCTGAAAGTTGGTGATGAGATCGAAGCGATGATTTTAACCCTGGATCGTGACGAACGTAAAATGTCATTGGGCATGAAACAGATGCGGACAGATCCTTGGGCTAACATTGAAACCCGCTATCCGATTGGTTCGCAGCATACTGCCAAAGTTCGCAATTTTACCGGTTTCGGTGTTTTTGTTGAGATCGAAGAAGGCGTTGACGGCCTGATCCATATCTCTGACCTTTCATGGACCAAGAAAATCAAGCATCCGGCTGAATTCTGCTCAATCGGTGATGAGATTTCCGTTGTGGTTCTTGAGATCGACAAAGAGAATCGCAGGCTGAGCCTTGGTCATAAGCAACTTGAAGAGAATCCATGGGATGTTTTTGAAACCATGTTCTCCGAAGGAACCATTCATGAAGGAACCATCGTAAGTGTCTTCGACCGCGGAGCGGTAATCGCTCTTCCTTATGGTGTTGAAGGTTTTGCAACCCCGCGCCACCTGATCAAGGAGGACGGCACCCAGGCAAAAGCCGAAGAAAAACTGATGTTCAAGGTGATTGAGTTCAACAAATCAGCAAAACGGATCATCCTTTCACACAGCCGTGTTTTTGAAGATGAGAAACGTGCAGAGGAGAGTGCAGAGCGCAAGCCGAAACCCGTTGTTGAGAAAGCTCAGAAAAAAGTGAAAACCAGCATGGAATCCACCACCCTTGGTGATATTTCCCAGTTGGCTGCCTTGAAAGATAAAATGGAGGCTGATGAACTGAGCAACTTCAAAAAGGAGAAAAAACGCGTAGCTGACGCAGCTCAGGCTGCAAAGGTTGTGGCAGAAACTCCTGCTGAGGAAGTCCCGGCAGTGGTTGAGGCTCCTGCAGCTGAGGCAACCGCAGTAGAAGAAACTCCTGCCGCTGAAGCTCCTGCGCCTAAGACACGCAAAAAGAAAGAGAAACCTCAGGCAACTGAAGAAACTCCGGAACAGGAAGGATAGTGCGGATGAAGTTTTCCCTGACCATCCTGGGAAGCAGCTCCGCAGTACCTACTGCCGCTCGAAATACCACCGCTCATGTGCTTAATGTACATGAGCGGTTCTATTTAATTGACTGCGGTGAAGGAACACAAATACAGATCCGGAGATACCGGATCCGTTTTGGCAGAATTCACACAATCTTTATCAGCCACCTTCACAGCGATCATATACTTGGCCTGTTTGGCCTGATGTCTACCCTGAGCCTCCTGGGCAGAAAAGCCCGGCTTGACATTTACGCTCCGGAAGGCCTCGAAGAAATCGTAACCTCGCATTTCAGCCTTTTCCCGGATAAATTATTGTACCCCATTCAGTTCCATCCCTTGGATCCTTTGGGTAAAGCACATATTTTTTCCGATAAAGCCGTCGATGTTTTCTCTTTCCCGGTTCAGCATCGTTCACCAGCCTGGGGTTTCCTTTTCGTTGAAAAGATTACTCCCTCTTCTGGAAAAGTACCGGTTCCGAGATCCTATGCATTTTGCACCGATACTCTTTTCCATCCTCCATTGTGTGAAAATTTTCGGGATTGCGACCTGCTTTACCATGAAGCGACCTATGCTGCAAGTCATGCACACCGTGCCCTGGCAACTGCTCACTCCACGGCGGCTCAGGCCGGGGAAATGGCACGCCTTTCAGGTGCAAAGCGGCTGCTGATCGGACATTTCTCGGCCAGGTATAAAGACACTTCTCTCCTCCTTTCAGAAGCCAGGGAGGTTTTTCCTGAAACTACAGAAGCTTTGGATGGCGATACCATGGATATTCCACAGCTATTTACCGATAAGTAATACCTTTGCAAAAATTTACCGAAACCAATTATGATGCAGGACACCCTTCTGATTCTGGATTTCGGCTCTCAGTATACGCAGCTTATTGCACGTAAAATCAGGGAGTTGAATGTATACTGTGAAATACATCCCTTTAACAAGCCTCCCAAAATCGGGAAAAACATTAAGGGCGTTGTGTTGTCGGGAAGTCCGTTTTCCGTCCGTGATGCCAATGCCCCTATGCCTGACCTTTCAGAAATTAAGGGCAAGATTCCTCTGCTCGGCATATGCTATGGGGCACAGTTATTGTCCCAGAATTACGGCGGCGAAGTGCTGCCTTCCAATCAGCGGGAATATGGCCGGGCAAACCTTTCATTTGTCGACCACAGCGACAGGCTCTTCGCTGGGATTTCCCAGAATACGCAGGTTTGGATGTCACACGGTGATACCATTGCCGGTATTCCGGCCAGCTACACAATAACCGCCAGTACTTCTGATGTTAAAGTCGGCGGTTTCCGAATTGAAGGCGAACAAACCTATGGCATTCAATTCCATCCGGAGGTATATCACACATTTGAAGGCAAGGATCTTCTGCAAAATTTTGCCGTTTCCATTTGCGGCTGCGACCAGACATGGACTCCTGACAGTTTTATTGATTCTACCATTGAGCAGTTGAGAAGCTTGATTGGTAACGATAAAGTGGTCCTGGGCCTCTCCGGTGGAGTCGATTCCACAGTTGCCGGAGTTCTTCTTAATAAGGCTATCGGAGAGAATCTTACTGGTATTTTTATTGACAATGGACTACTGCGAAAGGACGAATTTGAGACCGTCCTGGAATCATATAAGCATTTGGGAATCAATGTGATGGGCGTACGGGCAGAAGATCGTTTTCTCAACGAGCTTGCCGGTGAGAGTGATCCTGAAAAGAAAAGAAAAATAATCGGTAGGGTTTTTATCGAAGTGTTTGATAATGAGGCTGAAAAGCTCACGGGCATCAGCTGGCTGGCTCAGGGTACTATTTATCCTGATGTAATTGAATCTGTGTCAGTTAACGGACCATCCGCAACCATTAAATCCCACCATAACGTTGGCGGCCTGCCCGATAAAATGAACCTGAAAATCGTGGAGCCTCTTAAACTGTTGTTCAAGGACGAGGTACGACGCGTGGGAACTGCCCTTCACATTCCGGATATGTTTCTTAAGCGTCATCCTTTTCCGGGCCCGGGTCTTGGCATCCGGATATTGGGACCGGTTTCAGCGGAAAAGGTAAAGATTCTCCAGGAAGTGGATCATATTTTTGTCAACGGCCTTAAAGAGTCAGGATTGTATGATCAGGTATGGCAGGCGGCTGCCATTCTGCTTCCTGTTCAGGCTGTTGGAGTGATGGGGGATGAAAGGACCTACGAGAATGTGGTAGCCCTCCGTGCCGTAACTTCAACAGATGGAATGACTGCCGACTGGTCTCATCTGCCGTATGAATTTCTGGCTCGTATTTCCAATGAAATCATCAACCGGGTGCGGGGAATTAACCGGGTGGTTTACGATATCAGTTCCAAACCACCGGCTACGATTGAGTGGGAGTAAGCCCGAAGAGTGTGTTTATAAAAGGCCCGATTTCATCCAGGTTCAGGATGTAATCGGGTTTTCTAGTTTCGATGGCAGCTTCCGGCATTCGAGGAACAGCGGCATTCGTGGGATTCTGAACAATGGTCAGCCCCTTTGAAAGTCCGATGAGCTCCAGACCCCGGGCGCCGTCCCAATTGGCGCCGGTGAGAACGATGCCGATAAGCCGGTTCCTGAAAACCCAGGAGGCTGTCTCAAACAGAACATCAATGCTGGGCCGCGAATAGTTAACCTTGTCATCATTTGAGAGGCTTATGGTCCGGTCCTCTTCTACGAGCATGTGATAATCGGGAGGTGCGAAATAAACATGGCCAGACTCGAGTACCGCCTTCTCAGATCCCTCAACCACCTTGACCGCACAGAGCCGGTCG
This sequence comes from uncultured Porphyromonadaceae bacterium, assembly GCA_964416825.1. Lineage (GTDB taxonomy): Bacteria > Bacteroidota > Bacteroidia > Bacteroidales > UBA12481 > UBA12481. The sequence goes on along the minus strand of CAYQFT010000012.1, from coordinate 4,274 downwards.
AAATAGGTGACGATAAAGGAGTCGCTGGACGCGCTGATATGTTGTACAATGAGGATTGGAACCGGGATACTGGCATGAATGGAAGGCAGAATGACGCCAAGAGCATCCAGTCCACCCGCCGATGTACCTATCACTATGGCTTCATAGTTTCTGCTTTGTTGCGCTGCTCCCATGAAATGTCAGTATTTCTTCCTGAAGATCTTCCACTTCGCAACAATCGGGTTAAACGCCTCTTTGTGGGCCGAAAAAGTGAGGCTTTCCTTAGATCCCAGGCACAGGAATCCGCCTGAAATGAGACTATCCTTAAACAATCCGATCACCTTGTCCTGAAGGACCTTGTTGAAATATATCAGGGTATTTCGGCAAATGACCAGGTGCATCTCTCCAAAAACACCGTCGGTCACCAGGTTATGGTCTGCAAAAACCACGTTTTCTTTTAATGATTTTTTAAGGATCGCAGAGTCATAGCGGGCGCTGTAATAATCGGAAAAAGAGTACTTGCCGCCGCTCTTGATATAATTTCGGGTGTGATCCTTCATCTGCAATGCCGGATAGATAGCTTCTCGGGCGGTTTGAAGAACAACCGGATTAAAATCGGTAGCGTAGATCTGCGAGCGGTTGAGAAGACCCTCTTCCTTAAGGATTATCGCCATGGAATAGACCTCTTCACCTGTTGAGCAGCCGGCATGCCAGATTTTGATAAACGGGTAGGTTTTGAGCACAGGGATCACCTGCTCACGTAATTCAAGAAAGAAATCAGGATCCCTGAACATCTCGGTGGTGTTGATCGATAAATCCTGAAGAAGGATATGGAAAAAGGATTCATCATGCAGAACCTTGTGCTGCAAATCGGCGATAGAATTTAGTCCCGACATAGCCAGTCTGTGAAGGATTCGCCGCCGGGCATGTGCTTTCCCATAATCACGGAAATCATAACCGTACCGCTGATATACCCCCTCCAGCAACAAATCAATCTCGATGGCCTCGACATCCCGGCCTTGATTCTCCTCATCTATCCCTTGTAGAGCCATACACGTAACATTGAAAGTAGTTTTTCAGAGTCGATCGGCTTGGTGAGATAATCGCTGGCCCCGGCACGTATGCATTTCTCGCGATCACCGGGCATTGCCTTGGCAGTCAGTGCAATTATTGGTAATTTTCTGTATTTCAAGTCTTTGCGAATCTCCTCCATGGCTTCGTATCCATTCATCTCTGGCATCATGATGTCCATCAAAATCAGGTCAATCGGATTGTTTTTCAGCTTATCGATTCCATCCCGGCCATTTTTCCCAACAACGATTCTGAGTCCGACATCCTCAAGGAGGCTCGTCACGGCAAATACATTGCGCATGTCGTCATCCACTATCAGGACCATCTTATCTTTCATGACATCCTCTTTTGGATGCAGATTCCTGAGCATTTTTTGCTTTTCTTCCGGAAGGTTCGACTGAACCTGATGTAAAAAGAGGGTCGTCTCCGCCAGTAATCTTTCCGGTGATTTTATTCCCTTGATAATGATCCTGTCTGAATAACTTTTCAGTTTTTCCTCTTCCTCCCGGGTCAGCTCCTTGCCGGTATAGATAATCACGGGCATGTTGTGTGATTCCGTACGCTTCCCGATCTTCTGGAGAAGATCATATCCGGTCATGTCATCAAGTCCAAGATCCAGAATCATCGCATCAAAGCTTTCCTTCTTCAACAGCTCGATGGCTTCCTGGCCCTTGCTGACGCTAACGATCTGAATATTTTCCTCGCCAATGAGTTCATGGATGCTGTGCCGCATGGCAGCATCATCCTCAACCACCAGAAGTTTTTTTAATGGCTTGGAAATCAGGCCTTCGATTCTGTCAAATGCTTCGTTAATCTCATCAATAGTCACCGGTTTGGTCAGAAAGCCGATGGCACCCTTTTTCAAAGCTTCGAGGCTTTTATCTGTTCCCGACATGAAGTGAACGGGGATATGACGTGTGGCAGGGTTTTCCTGCAGCCTTTTCATCACTTCCCAACCATCGATTCCGGGCAGGCCAATATCAAGTATAATGGCACTTGGGCTGTAATAGTCGGCATAATGCAGACCTGTCTCGCCATTGGGTGCAATCATGCACTTGAAATTCTTCTCGTGGGCCAGATCAAGCACGATCTGCGCAAAAGCATTGTCGTCCTCGATAATAAGGAGAAAAGTATCTCCCTTTTTTATGTCTTTGCGGTCATCCAGCACCGAGGTCTCTTCAATCCACAACTCTTCTTCCGGCTCATTAATCGGCACATTTTCAATTTTCCTGTCTGAAATTTCGTGAAGGTGGACTTCTGGTTCGGGTTTTTCATGAACAATCTGCGAACTTGGCAGCGGCTGACTTTTCAAGACAGAACTGGCTTCCGGCAGCAAGAGTATAAAGGTGCTTCCTTTGCCCGAATGGCTGTCAAGTAGGATATCTCCACCCATCAAACGCGCGAAGTTTCTGGAGATCGCGAGTCCTAATCCGGTACCTCCGAATTTTCTGGTTGTGGTTCCGTCTGCTTGCTTGAAAGCGTCAAATATTTCTTTTTGTTTTTCCCTGGCGACCCCAATGCCGGAGTCTTCAACATAAAACCCGATAAGATCCGTGCGGCCCTGAAATCTGGCTGGAAGCTGGTCCTGCAGGATCGGTCTGCTGACCCGGACTTTTACAAATCCGTTTTCTGTAAATTTTATGGCGTTGGAGATCAGGTTGCGCATGATCTGTCCGAGCCGCAATGAATCCGCCTGAATATGCACAGGGATGTCTGCATCGATAACGGTTTCAAACTTCAGCTTCCTCTCTTCGGCCATGTTGTGGAATGTTTCGTAGAGATCCTGAACTACTGAGAAAATCTCCAGGTTCTCCGTGTGCAGTTCTACCTTGCCGGATTCAATTTTTGACAGATCAAGGATTTCGCTGATCAGAACAAGCAGGTTTTCCCCGGATGATTTAATCGTCTGAGCAGATTTTACCTGCTTTTCAGTAAGGTTGCTGTCCTTGTTCTGGCTGAGTATCTGGGATAAAACGAGAATGCTGTTAAGCGGGGTACGCAGTTCATGTGACATGTTCGCCAGGAATTCCGATTTATATCGGCTCACCTGCTCGATTTCCCGGGCTTTTTCCTCAATATCCTGGCGTGCTTTTTCAAGCTCGTCATTTTTCTTCTTCAGGCTGTCTTTCTGGCTTTCGATAGCCCTCGATCGTTCAGCCAGCTCTTCATTGGTTACCCGCAGCTCCTCCTGTTGGGCCTGGAGGTTTGATTTTGACTCCTCAAGTTCACGGGTTTGGGTTTCAAGCTCTTCGTTTGCCTGTCTCAGCTCTTCCTGCTGGACTTGCAGCTCCTCATTGGTCTGGCGGAGTTCTTCCTGCTGAACTTGCAGCTCTTCAGTCATTTTTTGCTGCTTCTCGAGCAGATCCTGAAGTTCTGTCCGGCTTTTAGAGGCTTGCAATGCGATAGCGATCGATTCCGCTACCAGATTCACATACTCCAGTGTGGCTGGATTGAACGGTTTGAGACTCCCAAGTTCAAGAACACCCTCTGTGACCGAATTATACAGGCAGGGAACAATCAGCAGGTATTTCGGCGGAGTGGATCCGGTTCCACTGTAGATATCCAGATACCCCTCCGGAACATTGTCAATCAGGATAGGTCTTTTATCCTTCATCGCCTGACCAATCAGCCCATCGCCGGGTTTAAATGAACGAAGTTTTGCCTGGGCAGTATTCACTGCATATCCTGCGGCGAATTCCACCTCTTTCTTGTTCTTAAAAACGAACAGAGCACCGCTCAGTGCGTCGAGTTGCCTGGAAATCAGGCCGATAATCCTTTGGCTTAAACTTTCCAAATCCAGGTCGCCCTGAATCTCGAAACTCATCTCATTCTGATTGGATTTTATCCAGTTGTCATGATCCGATTTAACCCGTGATGACTTGAGAGACAAGGTCATGTCATTAAGGGCAAGTGTGAGCTCATCCTTTTCAGATCTCGGCTCCAGAAGTGAATCGAAGTCACCGTTTGCTACCTTTTTGGCTTGATCCACTTGTCCGAGCATGATGGATTGCATTTCACGGTAGGAATCAGCCAGCTGGCCAATTTCATCTTTGGAATGATAATCGGATACCCCTGTGGTATCTCCCTCAGCCATCAACTGCAGGTTTCTTCTGATTTTTCCAATTGGGAGTGTGACCAGGCGTCCGATCGATCGTGATAACAGATAGATCATGGTGCCCAGTACCAAAATAAGCAGGATTACAATAATTCTGAGGGATTTAATA
>CAYQFT010000011.1:0-41038 GCA_964416825.1 uncultured Porphyromonadaceae bacterium | reverse complement strand
CCACGGCTGATAGTACCTTGGCGTTTCGCATTCTCCCGGAAGGCACCCTTCGCAGGATTCCTGTTGGGTCGCCACAGACCAGTTTGCATAGGTATTTCCCTCAAAATCTTCAAAAACAATATCTCCGGCACCTGGCTTTCCGGGTATGCAGGCAAGGTTGTCTGTAAAAACGATCTGATCGACATTAACATGCCCCCATCCGCCTGTTTCATTATCAACAATTTCAAAATGCGCCTTTTTGCCTTTTATTTTTCTTACATCCCAAATAATCCGGGTTAGATGTTCCGAGTTCTTTCCCGTTTCAGATACCAGGGTATCTCCATTGACGATCAGATTTACGCAGGTTTTGCCGGCAATTTCCCCACCACCCATCAGAAAAGAAATATACGGCTTACTGATTTTAAACTCCTTGGAAATCAGGGTACCTGTCAAGCCATCACCCAGCGGATAGTAGGTATTAACCAATTGTTTTCCAGCGTAACCGGTCACTTCCTGTTGGCCCGATGCGGTTCCGGGGGCTGGCTTTTCCTGAAAAGCAGCACCGGCCGGAGCCGGCTGCGAGCCTGTTGAGAGAAGAGTTTCCGGGAAGTACCAGCAAAACATCAGCTTAATGGTTTTTGATTCACCCGGTGCAAGATTCACCGGAATAAACATCGATGCTCCGGGAGGATTCGGGCCTTTTGGGGCATCCGGAACCATCCGGCACTCCTTGATATCCTTCCAGATCATCGTAAGAGCATCCCACCAACCGCCCTTGAACCAGCAATGGTCCACTATGGCAGGCTCGCTAGCGAATACCGTAAATGCACCCTGATAATCAGGGTTTTTCTCATCACCGGATTGAACCATCGTAAAACCATCCGGATAGGGGATGATCTCATTACTCGCATTCTTTTGGATAATATTTTTAGAGTTCCAGGAAAAAACGGCTTCCACCAGCTTGGCAGAGGAATTTGTAAAAGTATACTCCAAGGCTCCTACCGGCAGGCTGGAATTATCTGCATCTCCCGGAATGAAAGGACTCCAGCCGGTAACCGAAACCTGAAGCGGTATGTCGGAATCAGACAATTCTATTTTTCCAAAAGGAAATCTTGCCAGGAACCTGCAATTCTCAAAGCGCGGCAATCCGTAGAAATGCTCGCCGCCACCGTTGGCTGTTCCCGGCTGGCCAAAAACCCTCCAACCCGGAACTTCACCCTGAAGGACTTTAGCTCCATTTTGAATTCCTTTGACTGAGATTGCAGCGAAACAAAACGGCTCATTAAAAACATCCGGTCGGTTTCCAACAGACATTTGCGACCATGAGCCGTTTCCATCCAGACCGATCATGCCGGCACCGATCCCACCTATGGGGAAAGAAATATGGTCTAAAGACCTGCCTGCATACCAGGAGTTAAAGGTATGGTCCTGGGCCTGTGCGCCAAGAATAAAGCACACCGAATAAAGCAAAAGAGAGAACTTGGTTTTCATACTATGTGATATGGGTTATGTCATAGATCTTCTAAAAATAGTCAAATCACTTATTATTAACAGGTGATTTGAATATGAATGCAGGAATGTTAATTTCACCAGATAAACCATACCGAAGACCTATGAGTTCCGATGCAAATAGTCCAAGGCAAAAATTTTCCCCTACCTTGATTTTTGTTCTCATTGCGGTTAACCTCGTATTTATGAGTACCGGAGGATTGATCTACCGGAATCAGAAAGAAGGATTAAAGAACGGCATTGGGCAAAACCTCAACGCAATCGCAAATCTTAAAATTATTTCGATCAGAGAATGGCTTAAGGACCGAAAGCTAACGATCCAAAGTCTTGTTGAAAATGAGGCCTTCTATGAGCATTACAAATCTTTTTGTGAAGACAGCGACAACAAAGATCTGGAGAGCTTGAACAGCTCGCTACGGACGATCCTCATTGATACAAATTATGATCAGGCCATCCTGTATAACCAGGATAAAAATCCAATTGCAGTCCAGCCCCGGTTTGCACCTTTGATTGGGCAACAAGTCAATCGCGTGCTCAAGATGATGATGGACACCGATACGACCCAGTTCATTGATATTTATGAAGATCCTGAAAATGTATTTCACATGGGTCTGTTCATTACACTCAAGGATTTGACAAATCCAGCCAAGCCGAAGGGGTACGTTTTCGTCCGGATTAATCCGGAAATTGCTTTTTACCCCTATTTGCAGGAATGGCCTGCAGTAAGCAATACTGCAGAGACTCTGATTGGCAAGCAGATAGGCGATTCTGCCGTCTTCTTAAACCGGTTACGTTTCGACAAAGAGGCTCCCCTACAGCGAAAAATATCGATGAAGGACACTACCGTGGCAGTAGTCATGGCCCTAAGAGGGCGTACAGGAGTTTCTGAGGCCTTGGACTACAGGGGAATTCGCGTGGTAGCTGCTACCAGGAAGATTCCGGATTCGCCCTGGGTATTAGTGGCCAGGCAGGATTATAATGAGGCTTATCAACCGGTTCGTGAGAAGTTGACTTTTGTGCTACTTGGGATGTTCTCTATAATGGTATTAGCCTCTTTCATCATTTTCTGGGTTTTCAGGCAACAGGGATTAACCTTTTACCGCAATGCCTACAGGTCGGAAAAGCAGCGAAACTGGCTGCAAAACCTCATTGAGCAAAGTATTAACGAAATTTATGTTTTTGATCCAGAAACTCTCAAATTCTCCTTTGTAAACCAGAGTGCATTGAGAAATATGGGTTATACCATGGAAGAGTTGCGCAGGATGACTCCTGTTGACATTAAGCCGTTAGTTTCATATGAACAGTTTCACTCCCTGGTTATGCCGCTACGCGCCGGCACCTTGCCTGTGATTCAGTTCCAGACCGTACATCGCCGCAAAGACAACAGTGAATATCCGGTTGAGGTATTCCTGCAATTATTGGATAGTGATAGTGGAAAAGTATTTCTGGCCATGATCAACGATATAACGGTGCGCCGGCAGGCAGAAAAACTGGTAGCGGACCAGCAAGAAGAGCTTGAGACAAAAAATCTTGAACTGGCGGCTCTGAATGAAGAATTGCAGACCACAAACGAGGAGCTCCAGACTACCAATGAGGAACTAATCCAGTCTGATGAAGAGCTGCGGGTAACAAACGAGGAGCTGCAATTGAGTAATAATCGCATGATCTATTTGAACACTGATTTGACAAAGGCTAAGGAAATTGCTGAAAAAGCCAACAGGCTGAAGTCAAGATTTCTGGCAAATATGAGCCATGAGATCAGGACTCCGTTAAACGGTATACTGGGGTTTTCTGAATTGTTGGCTGAAGTTGCTGAGAATGAAGAGCAATCAAGAATGGCAGATATCATTATCTCAAGCGGCCACAGGCTGCTTGATACCGTCAATTCAATTCTGGATATCAGTGCGTTGGAATCAGGCAGTGTTCTGGTCAATTACTCTTCGGTCAGGTTGTCTGAACTGGTTAAGGAAAGCTGTGGCCTTTATGCTGCCATTGCAATAAAAAAAGGATTGGAGCTCAGGCACAACGTGACAGAGGAAATCTTTGCCCTCGGGGATGAATCGCTGATCCATAAAGTTGTCAACAATCTGATAAATAATGCGATAAAATACACCAATAAGGGCTTGATTGAGATTCGCATTGAAAAGGACTATCACGACAACAAAGCCTGGGCAGCCATTCATGTGGTTGACACAGGCATTGGAATTCCCCTTGAGGAACAGGAGATCATTTTTGAGGAATTCAGGCAGGCCAGCGAGGGCTTGACAAAAAAGCATGCCGGCTCGGGATTGGGGTTAAATATCTCGAAGCGGTTTGCTCAGGCGATGAACGGTACCATAACCCTTAAAAGCAAAAAGGGTGAAGGTTCAGTCTTCACCCTTTGGCTGCCGGTTTATGAGGATTGATTTTCTATTTCTTCAGTAAATCACGTATCTCTTCCAGGAGTTGTTCCTGTTTCGATGGGGCCGGCGGAGCAGCTGGTTCTTCCAGTTTCTTTTTCTCCAGTTTCTGGACCGCACGGATGATCATAAAAATACAGAAGGCAATAATCAGAAAATCAAAAATATTCTGAACGAACATTCCATAATTCAGGGTGACATCGGCAGCTCCATCAACCCCTTTAGTCAGAATGATTTTCAGATCCTTGAAATCGACCTTTCCCAAAAGAAGGCCAAGCGGTGGCATTAATACATCATTAACAAGTGAAGAAATGATTTTACCGAATGCAGCACCAATAATCACGGCCGTTGCCAGGTCAATCACGTTGCCTTTCATGGCAAAGCTTTTAAAATCCTTCATCAGTCCCATTGCGTTAGAGTTTTAGGTTAATTATGCGACATCATAACAGGATACAAAGTACAAATAATCGCAGAAAAATTCTTAGTTAAACCTGACCACATATTCCTGAGTGATGTGGGAAGGCGTTGCGGCAAAACCTGGTATCCCGATCCATCGGTCGGATCCGGGTTCACCAACCCAGATTGTGTATTTTCCGGGTTTATCCACCTGCGGTCTATAAGCGTTGCCGTTTATCCGAAGGGTAAACTCTACCAGGCCGGTTTGTTCGGAAACAACCTGAATGACGCTGTTTTTCATGTCTGGTACCTTGATTAACGGCAGTACCCAATTCGAGTATTGGTTCCGGTTGCTTATCTGGTTAATCACCCTGGGCCACCCCGGGTATTGCCGGCTGGCAGTGTCTGCCGGGTTTGACAGGCGAGGCCAGCATTCCATGGTGATATCGCGCGTTTCACGATTCATCCGGACAATCCCATAGCCGGTTGCCCGGTCGTACAGGATTGAAGGTTGCAGGCCGGTATAAACCGGATTAGACACGGCAAAAACAGTCATCTTGTTGCCGAATCCGTCGAGATAATCGCCTGTGTACCTGGGATCGAGCTCAAACCGGGCGAATCCCTGCTCTTTCGGGCACCACCTTCTGGGCCAGACATTGGAAATCGCAGGTACGCAGAAAGCGTATCCCCCATCGCGCCAATTATTGGCCCCATATTGAATAACGCTGCCCAGATGCTGGTCACCCGCTATGTGAAAAGCAAACCCTTTTCTCATGACAGAAACCGCCCTTTTCCTGGGCCCCTGCGGCCAGCCATTGGAATCCATGTCCTGCACCACTGTATCATTTTCCGGATACTCGCCGGCTTTCATCACCCGCAATTTCGGAACGGTTGCATCAGAGTTGGACTCTTCGACAGGCAATGTGGCAACATTTGCAAAAATTGTCTGCGACAAAACCACTTTCATCCAGGTTTTGTCTGTCCAGTCGCTTGTCCACTGATCCAAAAAGCTCTCCTGGCGGTCGCCGAGCAGGCTCGCACCCGGAACATCACCATTATCCTTAAGGTTATATGCCGGATTGGCTGCAAAGCCGTTGTCTACCTTTGCTTCAGGCATTAGCGGGCCAGGGGCCGACTTGAACTTCCGGTCTTCAAGGATTGCAAAGCTGATTCCTGCATAGCGGAGTTCGGTGAAATAGACGCCGATCCCCTGGGCAACCGGTGCCGGATCAACCGGATCGGGCAAGTGGCTGGTCTGGGTCCGCTGAACCATGTTAACCCAAACCGGATCCATTTTATACCCGCCTTTATCCTGGGCTTGAGACCCGGTTAGTCCTTTCGGGGTAGCGATCCCGCCGGCACCCCAAAGATTGCCATGGTAAACATCATGATCATCAGGTATTGCCACAGAGGGCCGGTCTTTAAGAAGATCGCCATACGCCCAACCATACAGATACCACTTCCTGAGATAATCCAAAATCGCTTTGTCCAGAGGCTCCGTTTGGATTCCGTACCCTCCTACCATTTCATAAATCTGGTCCCCGCTGAAAAAAAGCAAATCCGGATCGTGAAAACCCACACCCCTGGTAATATCGGAGTTTGGAAATCCCAGGTCATTGTTACCGGTAAACGCAGCTACAACAATCTCCTCCTTATCCCAGGGCTCATGCCTGATGATACCATTATAGAAAAATTCAGAGGCTTTTTTCCCGGTAACCCTGCTAGAATACCTGACCCGATATTTGACATCTTTCTTCTCTTCCCAACCCGCAATCTTAAAAGAGACGGTGCGGGACAATGAATCCAGCGGAGCCTCCGCGAGTTCTTTCCATAATCCTCCCCGGCTGATTTCAAGAATGGCTTTTTTTCCATCAGTCTTTCCAACCGGGGCCATTTGAGCTGTCAGCTTTAACACTTTCTTTGACAAGGTATACTGGCAAAACAGGATCGGGCCCCATGCACGCTCCGGATGCGATTCAAACTTCTCTCCTTCCACCTTCCATTCATAAAACCAAAATCTTACGTTGCCCTTTCGTTCCGTTCCCGGCTTGAATCCCCAGTTCCCATAGGCTACGGAACCCCTGGTTTCAGGAATCTCCCTGACCTTCCCATTGCTGCATGAGAGGGCAACACCGCCCACCAGCCATCCGGGATCAATTGCTGAGGTTAGCCTGGCAAGCTCCTTGCCTTTTTTATCCCTTAGGACGATAGCTACCCGATAAACCAAACCCTCTGGCACAGCCTCAACGGACAGGTTGATAATCTCCGTTCCAGGATTGATAAATACTTTACTATCAATATGGTTTCCAATAAACAATCTCCCTTCCGTAGTAATGCCCACATGATATCCTTCACCCCGTACCGCATCATCCCGGTAATCCTTAAAATCACCTTTGACACCGAGGATGAAACCAATCCAGCCCGGATCAAGCGCACCCTTGTCCGTCTCAAACCTGCCGGCTGTAACGCTCATGCGAAAAGGCTGGCCGTTGTCCACAAGATCTTTGGTCAGGAGAAAGAGATTTCGTCCACCACCTCCAGCTACGCAGGTCATTTTGCCATTGCTCAGAATCCAATCCTGGATTGGATTTGCCCAAATTTCAGGACTGATCCAGGTTCTGGTCACTTTCTTTGGCAGGGCAACCTGATAGTCATCAAGAGCCATAACGGCCAAAGGCATAACCAATAAAAAAGTTGCAAGCTGTATTACTTTCATGGGTTGCTATTATGTGGCTAAAAGTAAAGTATTTGCTGAGATTTGGTAAATTTCGGCATAATACCAAGGAACCATGAAACCCAAACCCGTTCGAAGAAAGGTTTTTACCGGTAAAAAGGGACTTCCCCCCGGTTCGCTCATTCATGTAGGGCCAAAATATAATGCTGCATCAGCCTTTACCCTGAACTCCTTTTCCTCTGAAGAATGGATTAGGGAGACGGATTATGAAACGATTCTGAAAAGATTCGAAAATGCCAAAGAGGCTTCGTGGCTTGAAATCACGGGACTTTCTGACATTGATCCGCTTAAGCCGGTTTTTGAGAAGCTATCACTGGGGTCACTTCTTTCAGAGGATATTCTAAATACACAGCAAAACGCAAAGACCGAGTTTCAAACAAAATTGATTTTCCTGATTCTTAAAAATATCAACTGGAATGCAAACGATCTGACCTGGGACTCCGAGCAGATCAGCCTTATTCTGAAACCCGATATTTTTATTACCTTCTCGGAAAAGGAATCATCCCTGATGAAGCCAATCTATAAGGCAATGGATGATCCAGCCTTTAAAATCCGCACCCACGGCCATGATTTTGCCTTTTACGCGGTTGCAGATCTCATTGTCGATGGGTATCTGGAGACCTGTTCGCAAATTGACGCTTATCTCGATGAAATAGAAATCAATCTTGATTTACAGGCTTCCTATGATCCCACAGCCACACTCCACCTGATTAAAAAATTTCTTGTTTATTTCCGTCACCAGGTCCTTCCGATCAGGGAAGGCATAACACGCATCATTAAAGACTCTTCCGATCTGATCAGCCCCGACGATTATCCCTATTTTCAGGATATTCTCGATCACACAAACCAGGTTATCAGCCTGCTCGATCAGATCCGGGAAAACCTTAACGGTCTGAGAGAACTTTATCTTGCTCAAATCTCACTCAGGATGAACAAGGTGGTTCAACTCCTGACGCTTATCTCCACGATATTTATTCCGTTAACCTTCCTTGCAGGAGTGTATGGCATGAATTTTCACAACATGCCTGAACTCTCCTGGAAATATGGATACCCGGTTGTTCTGGTTTTAATGGTCCTGATCGGAATTGGTTTCTACTTTTATTACCGCCGTAAAAAGTGGTTGTAACGTTATCAGAAAATAAACCTGCTGGAACATCTCGGATCTCCGCTGCATTGGGCATCCACCACGGCAATTGCAGCCAGATAGATAATCTCCCTGACGCTGCTCTCCATCTGCAGAATATGAACAGGTTTGTTCATTCCCATAACTATCGGCCCGATTACTTCGGCACCGCCAATTTCCTGCATCATTTTATAGGCAATATTACCGGAATCCAGGTTGGGGAAAATCAATGTGTTAACATCATGCCCGCCGAGTTTTGAGAACGGAAACTTCTTCATCCGGATCTCCTTGTTGAGGGCAAAATTGGCCTGCATCTCACCATCGACGATCAGGTCGGGGTATTTTTCGTGCAACATCCTGACGGCTTGTGCGACCACCACTGGCGAACCTTCGCGCTGAGTTCCGAAATTTGAATAGGAAACCAGGGCTATCTTCGGTTCAACGTTAAACTTCCGGATCTGCTCAGCTGCCAGTAAAGTTGTATCCATCAGGGCCTGGGCATCCGGCTCCTTATTAACGGTTGTATCCGCAAAGAAGAAGGGACCCTTTTTAGTCATCAGGATATACATTCCCGCAATATGATTGAGCACAGGGCGAACGCCTACCGCTTCGATGGCCGGCTTTATGGAATAGGCATATTTTGAGCTGGTGCCTGACAGGAAAGCGTCAGCCATACCCATATGTACCATCATGGAACCGAAATAGGATTGATTTTGCATGAGTTCAAGGGCTTCATCACGGGTAATACCCTTCCTTTTCCGGTTTCTGACAAATTCCTCGGCAAAGTCCATGACCCTCTGAGACTCATCGTCAGAGCGTGGATTAATGATTTCAATATCTTCGAGATCCAATTCCATCTCTTTGATAGTCCTCTTGATGACCGTAGGATTCCCCAGTAAGATCGGCCTGGCAATTCCATCATGTTTAATGGCCTGAACCGCTTTCAGGACTTTAAGATTATCAGCCTGTCCGAATATCACGCGTTTCGGGTCATTTTTAGCCCTGTCCGTGATGTAACGGATCAGTTTGTTGTCCAATCCCATACGCTTTTGGAGGCTGAGAATATATTCATTCCAATCGGCAATGGGTTTTCGTGCAACCCCGGTCTCCATAGCTGCCCGGGCTACTGCGGGTGCAACGGTGGTGATTAAACGGGGATCCAGCGGCTTGGGAATCAGGTAGTCTTTTCCAAACCTCAGATTTTGCTTATTGTAAGCCTGATTGACAATTTCCGGAACATCTTCCTTGGCTAATTGTGCGAGAGCCTTGGCAGCAGCCACTTTCATTTCTTCGTTGATCTTGGAAGCCCTGACATCGAGAGCCCCTCTGAAGATGAACGGGAAGCCTAAAACATTATTGATCTGGTTCGGATAGTCGGACCGGCCGGTAGCAAAGATCAGGTCTTCCCGACTTTCCATAGCTTCATCATAGGGAATCTCGGGATTTGGATTTGCCATAGCGAACACTATCGGGTCCTTTGCCATGGACCGGATCATTTCCTTGTTCACCACATTGGCCACGGATAAACCCAGGAACACATCGGCATCAACAAACGCTTCGGCAAGGGTATTAACATCCCGGCTGGTGACGAATTCCTTCTTGGATTCATTTAGATCGGTCCTTTTCGCGTTAAGAGCTCCTTTACTGTCGAGCATTACCACATTTTCCTTCTTAACCCCAAAAGCAACATAGAGCTTAATGCAGCTGATTGCAGCCGCTCCGGCTCCGTTTACTACGACCTTGATCTCTTCTATTTTCTTTCCTGTTATTTCAAGGGCATTGAGAAGTCCTGCTGACGAAATGATGGCAGTACCGTGCTGATCATCATGAAAAACAGGAATATCCAGCTCCTTAATCAGTCTCTGTTCAATTTCAAAACACTCAGGCGCTTTGATGTCCTCGAGGTTAATACCGCCAAACGTGGGTGCTATGGCTTTAACCGTCTGGATGAGTTTTTCCGGATCCTTTTCATTAACCTCGATATCAAAAACATCCACATCGGCAAAAACCTTAAACAAGAGGCCTTTCCCTTCCATTACAGGTTTACCGGCCAATGCCCCGATATCCCCAAGTCCGAGAACAGCCGTTCCGTTGCTGATTACGGCAACTAGATTCCCCTTTGCTGTGTATCGGTATGCGTCATCAGGGTTGGCTTCAATTTCCTTGCATGGGAATGCAACACCCGGTGTATAGGCCAAAGCCAGGTCATACTGGGTGCTGTAAGGTACCGTTGGGATTACTTCAATTTTACCCGGCCTGCCCTTTTCATGATACTCAAGCGCAGATTCTTTCTTAATAGTTGCCATGTGTTAGTATATTTTAGGTTTTCTGCTATTTCAAAAATAGCATGAACCTAATCAACCAACAATGACTTATAACATGAGTTTATAACCGCACGCCAATTTTGGCTTCAATAAAATTGTACTTACGGGAACCCTTTATACCCCATTCAGGGTAATTAGTCATGCTGTAGTTTACCTGGAAATAGGGAACAAACCTTGAACTGTTATAATGATTCAGGCCCAGCGTAAAACCTGTCTGATGGCCAAAAATCCTGCCATCGGTTCCTGCTTCAGAATAATTGTTGAGCATCAGCGAATACCCCAGAAAAGGGACCCAGCCGTCAGAATGTTTCCTTAATTCGTGGCGGACTGTCCAGCCATAGCCAATCACCCTGACCGATGCGGAGGTATCTGAATCCGGCATCATTTGCGTGTAGCTCAATGGTATGGTTATGTAACTTGCCTTTGTGCCATTTAACCCCGATAATTGCCATGCATAATCAAAAAGGACGGTAAACCCGTTCGTGGAGGAATTGCTGAATTCGGTACCAGTTATGCGCTTGTAACCTGCTTCTAACGAATACTGTTTCGGAACTTTGCGCATGGCAGTTTCCTGCCCGACAAGTAAGGAGGAAACAAGTAAGAATAGAATTAGACCAAGAGACTTTTTCATTTGATTGCTTTTTCTCCTATAACAATTGAAGCACAGGAGGGTTTATTCTTTTAACATTAAAATCCGTTGATCATCCCTGCCAGGGAATTTTAGTACACAGGAATAGATACCCGGGTCCATTTTGCCGGCTTGCAGAATAACCTCGTTATGGCCTGGAATCAGGTCAAAAACCTTCATATCAACCAACCTGCCCAGCAAATCATGGACTTCTATTACGGCCCCGTTTGCACAGGCAAGGTCGTCAGACTGAAATTCTATAGTGGTAGTCTGGTTCCAGGGATTTGGATAATTCCGTAGCAATCTCGCTCCGTTCGCTGGAATCTCCGTTCCACCACCGGTCAGATTTATCTCAAATTCCGATGAGAAAAGGCCGGGAACCCCATGTGCAACAGGAGCAACAGACACATAGCTCTTTTGACCCGGCTCCAGGGAAATCTGAATCTGGTCCGCACTCCGGACTGTATAGAGTGTATCAAAATTCAGGCTATGGCTCTTGAGGTACCTGATCCCGACGAGAAATTCATCAACCTCGGCAGGTGCTCCTGTAAGATCAATCGTTGCCCCTGATAATCCGGGAGTTACTTTCGGGTTCAGCCTCTCGGGAGCAGAAGCAAGCATGGATGCAACTACACCGTTAAGAATGGTGTTGCGTGCCAGGTACCCAGGGTTTATGAACAAACTGTCGAGAGTCCCGTCCCCGTTTATATCCTTTCCAAGAATGTCCCTTGTTGAATGGTTGCGGTCGGGATAGGTACCCGTGCCATTGCCATGTTCATTTGCAGAGATGATTCTGACTGCAGTGTACCCTTTTTGCCGGAAGGGAGTATGGTCCCCACCCCGGCCATCCCGGTCCTCTCCAGCCATAATATTTATAATAAGCTTCGTATCCAGATAAGGATTGATTCTGGTATCCTGTAAATACTTCATATACCGGGCTAACTGCTTGTGCGCAGAGTTAGCTGTATAGCTATTGGCTGCAGAGTAAGAGAAAATCCTGACGTGCGTGCTGTCTATGTGACCATAATAGGGACAGGAGGGATTGGGTGAGGTTTTTCCGCAATAGATGCCGCCCACAATATCATTATTCAAAACTGCCCGGATCCCCACACCCAGTCCTGAAAGATAGTTAGCCCAGGCTTTGGCTCCCCATAATCCCTCATCCTCGCCGGTTGGAGTTGTCAGCAGTATGGTGTGCTTAAATCCAAATTTACTAAGGACCCTAGCCAGTTCCATGACCAGAACAGTCCCGGATCCGTTGTCCTCAATGCCGGGCGTAAAACCCTGAATGTCACACCGTCCTTCATTACGGGTATCAAAGTGCCCTTCAACCAGGATTATATCCCGGGCAGACAGGTCCATCCCTGGAATCAGAACGAACGGATTCTTATGGTGCCCCTTTGTGCAGATATCTGCGTCAAATTCCAGGTATCCTGTTACCAGCCGGCCGCCGCTTTCTTTATTAACCTGGTCAAAATGGGCCAGAATCCAGGACCTGCAGGCACCGATGCCGGTGGTGTTGCTCAGTGTATCAGAGCCAGAATTCCGGTTGTAAAAGGTTTCCAGCGTTTTTAAAAGTCCGATTAGTTCATTTGAATCAACATCCCGGATGATAGCCGTCCGGATGGCGGCAGGATCCGTAATAAGGCTGGTCCCATTATAGTTAGCAGGATTGTAATCGCCCTGTAAAATCCGGAATGCTTCGGGATTGCTCAGGAACATGTTGGTCTGTGAAAAAAGGGACAGAAAGCAAGCTGGCATCAGCAAGGCAATGATCACTAGTATTTTGGCAGAGGTTCCCATTGTGGTTAAAGGTATTTGGATATCATGGTGAATAACTCTTCAGGCCGGATAGGCTTAACCAGGTAATCCATGCACCCGATATCGTAGCAACGTTTAATCTCTTCGGGATAGGCATAGGAGGTTTGGGCTATGATCGGCATATCGGGATTGTGATCCCATATCTGCTTGATAGCATCATATCCATTCATTTCCGGCAATTGTAAGTCCATCAGCACGATGTCGGGAGGATTTGAGATCACCTGCGCAACTGCCTGATATCCGGTAATTGCCCTGGTCACCCTGGAACCCTGGCGCTTCAGAACTTCCCGCAGATATTCGTAGTTGTAGTCCACATCCTCAACGATAAGGAAGTGTAGTCCTTTCAGATTAAGGTTTCCAGCAGGATTTTTAATGATAACTGACGTTATTTCAGGAATAGTTACCGGGTTAAAGGGTATTCTGAAGGAAAAAACAGACCCGGCGCCGGGCTTGGATTCTACCCAGATATCTCCGCCGAGAAGCTTAACCAATCCCTGAGAAATGGATAATCCAAGGCCCGTGCCTCCATATTTCCGGGTTATACTCTCATCCGTCTGGCGGAACCGTTCAAAGATTATCCCGATTTTTTCCGGCGGTATTCCGATCCCGGTATCTTTTACATAAAACTGTATGTACTTTTCATTCATTAGGTTATACCCAAATTCAATGAATCCTGAATGACAAAATTTTAAAGAATTATTAATCAGGTTCGTCAGAATCTGCCGAAGTCTTAAATGATCGGTTTCGACAAAATCGTGGTGCGGATAATCAGGGATCCGGGTAATAATTTCAACCTCAGAGCGATTAATACTATTTCGATACGTATTGTAAAACACCCCCAGTTCGGTAATCAGGTCTTTTAAGGAAAACTGGCTCTTCTGCAGTTTGATTTCATTGGCTTCAATTTTCGAAACATCAATGATATCGTCTATCAGGTTCAACAAGATACTGCAATTGTCATTGATGATCTTAATATACCTGACCTTCTCCTCATCTGTCAGATCAAATTCCTTGAGCAATTCAGAGAATCCGATGATTCCGTTCATCGGAGTCCTGATCTCATGGCTCATATTGGCAAGAAAATTATTCTTATAAATGTTGGCCACCTCAGCTTTGGCTTTCGCTTCGCGAAGCTCTTTCTCCATGATTGTTTTAGCGGTAATGTCTTCTGCAATCTTCACAAAATGCGTGATTTCACCATCATGATTAAAAACTGGGGAGATGCTGGCCTTCTCAATAAAAACTGAACCATCCTTACGGACATTGGTAAAATTTCCTTGCCAGGTTTTCCCGGCGAGAATGGAGGTCCACAAACTGGTAAAGAAGCTTTTTTTATGATGTCCGCTATTCAATATTCGTGGATTTTGCCCGACAACTTCCGCTTCTGAATAGCCTGTCAGTTCACAGAACTTAGGGTTCACGAATTCAATGCTCCCTGATTTTGATGTAATGGCAATGGCAACCGGACTATGGATAACCGCCCTTTCCAGTTTTAATAATTGATCCTGTGAGACCTTAGTGTCGGTTACATCAGTATGGACTCCCAACATTCGGTAGGGCCGCCCGGATGAATCGATGAGCGAAGCTGCACGATTGTGAATCCATCGGTAGCTTCCATCCTTATGACGGAGTCGGAAGTCAATATCAAAAAAAGGACCCGGATGTTCCAGATAGGCGTATAGCGACTTGTGTACCCTTTCGTAATCATCGGGATGAAGGAGGCGCTGCCAGCTTTCAAACTCATCAGAAATTTCATCATTCAGGTATCCGATCTGGCTTTTCCAGGTTGCCGAATAAAAAACAGTATTGGAATGAAGGTTCCAATCCCATATTCCGATATCGGAGGCACTGGTTGCTAACTGGTACCTTCTTCTTTGCTCCTCGAGTGCTTCCTGATATTGTTTTTGCCGGGTAATTTCCGTTACGATCCCGGTGATG
This sequence comes from uncultured Porphyromonadaceae bacterium, assembly GCA_964416825.1. Classification (GTDB taxonomy): domain Bacteria; phylum Bacteroidota; class Bacteroidia; order Bacteroidales; family UBA12481; genus UBA12481. Next base: position 26,187 of record CAYQFT010000011.1, on the reverse strand, counting down.
ATTGAGTTCCTGAATGTCGCCTGAATCTGGACGATAATGGTTTCACCGCTGGGTTTTACCAGCCGGAGTTCAAAATTTTTCAGTGATCCATACTTGATAATATTATCGATCAGCGATTTACGGTCTTCAGGGTTTGCATAACCTTCTTGTGCATAGGTACCGATCAGGTCTTGCACCCTGGAATAGCCTGCCATGGTTGCAAATGCCTGATTTGCATATCGGATTACACCTCTTAGGTCAGTAAGATATACTCCAACATTCGGAGAATTCTCCAATTCATCAAGAAGAAAATCCTTGTAAGAATCCACTGCTTGTTGATTACTGTCCATCATGAATCAATAGTAATTAAAATTCTAATTTTAGAGAAACTTAATTCCCAGTGAAATGAAAATCAGATTCGCATTTTTTTACCCAATCGTTTTCCTGATTGCCATGGCTTGCGGCTGCAAACCTTCAACGAAACCTGTCACCTTCGGCACTTTGCTGGAGGACATGACCAAGGCTGAGATTCTGGCAGAATTCCCAGCGCCTGCTTTTTCCTGCAAACAATTCTCGAGTTATGACCGGAGATCCGTTGGGCCCGATAAAGAAGGCTGGTTTGCCAACCACGATGCTTCCTGGTTCGTTCGCGAAGAGACCAACCAGGGCCGTCGGGAATTTGTTATGCTGGAGGCTGATGGGCCGGGCGCCGTGGTTCGTTTCTGGATGACCTTCGGCAACGAAGCGGCCTATACCGGCACCCTGCGTTTCTATTTTGACGGAAACGAAAAAGCCGAAATTGAGGGCCCGGTTCTGGCGATTATCAGCGGTGGCCAACTGGTTGGTGAGCCCTTGAGCTCTTCGGTATCGCCAAAAACCCTTTATGCTCAGCGCGGCCATAACCTTTATCTCCCTGTTCCCTATTCCAAAAAACTCAAGATAACCTATGAGTGCGCGGGTTTGGTCCCTGAGAAACATAGCCCATCGGTTTATTATAACATTAACTACAGAACCTATACGCCAGAAACAGAGGTGCAATCCTTTTCTCTTGCAGACCTGACGACCTATAAAACCCTGCTCGACCAAACCCAGGCCCAGCTAAATACGGGGGGCCCGGACAGGCAGGAAACCTTTAAAAAAAATATGCTGTCTGATGAACCAGGAAAAGTTCTCCCCGCAGGTGAATCCCTTTCGTTGAAAGTTAAAGGTCCGGGTGCTATTGATGAACTGACTTTTAACTTAAAAGCTGAGAATCAGCCACAGGCATACCGGTCAACCATTCTCCAGATCACTTTCGACGGTGAGCGTACCGTTTGGTGTCCGGTTGGTGATTTCTTCGGGACCGGTTATCAACTCAGGCCTTACCGAACTTTTCATACCCTGGCGCTCGAATCCGGCGATCTGAAATCTTTTTGGCTCATGCCTTTTAAGAAAGAGGCAATTGTTGAATTGATTAACCTTGGCAACCAACCTGTTACCGTCGAAACGGCCAATATCCTGACCGCACCGTACAGGTGGAAATCCAGCTCGATGCATTTCGGGGCGATCTGGCACGAATTCAACAATAAAGACGCGATCGGTTATCAGGGTGACGGAGTTAATGGCAAACATGAGGACCTCAACTTCGTCAGGCTTGAAGGCCAGGGGGTCTATGCCGGCGATGCCATCACAATTTTTAACACTGCGGACGCATGGTGGGGAGAAGGCGATGAAAAAGTCTTTGTGGATGGAGAGCCATTCCCGTCGCATATTGGCACCGGAACCGAGGATTATATAGGATATGCCTGGTGCAGGCCTGAATATTTTGAGCATTTCCTGATCGCCCAGCCTGATGGCTCCGGCAACTTCCATACAGGGATGACCATTAACATGCGGCACCGGCTGCTGGATGCCATTCCGTTCAACACTTCGCTGAAATTTGACCTTGAGTTATGGCACTGGGCTGCCACCAAGGTAAACTACGGGGTGGTATCCTATTGGTATATGAAACCCGGAGGCAAGTGCCTTATTGAACCGGATCCGGAGGTTGCAAAGATTCCTGTTTCCCTGAAACGTGAAAATCTGTATCCTCCGGTACCCGACCTTGCCGGCCTGCTGCAGGGTGAGCACCTCAGGGTTGTCAGCATATCAGCAGGGAACTGGGAGGTTCAGAATGCAACCAACTGGGGATGGAGCAACAATGCCCAGCTCTGGTGGATGGACGGTGGCGTATCGGGCTTACTGAAGGCAGAATTTGAAATGGTCAAGGGCGGTGAATATACCGTTACCGGAAACTTCACAAAAGCTGTTGATTACGGCGATTTTAAACTGATGATCAATGACCAGCCATCGGGCCAATCTTTCAAAGGGTTCCATGATGGAAAAGATAAGCAGGTCATTACCGGTCAGCTGGTATTAGGAAGATTTGCCCTAAAGCAAGGAATCAATACACTGCAGATTGAGATCACCGGAAAGAACAGTAAGGCCGTTCCACGGTACATGGTTGGGATTGACTATTTAAAAATTAGAAATGACTAATTGTGCATCAGCTATTGCATGAATATAAATAATCTCTATTTTTGACCGCATTGAAGATAAAATGAAATGACAACCCGATTGCTGAAAAACATCTCGACTAAGTGGTGCTGGCGTCACCGCTCACGATGGTTGTAGGCAATGTGATCAGATTATTATAAAAATAACAAGGCATGTTGGTTACAACATGCCTTTTTTGTTGCTTATAACTTCAAAACCAATAATTTAACTATGACAACAGCACGTAAGATTTTTCTTGATGAGAGCGAAATGCCCAGGCAGTGGTACAATCTCGCCGCCGATGTGAAATGCCCGCCTTTCATGAGTCCGGCCGGGCCGGTACCTATGGAAGCCTGGGGACCGGTGTTTCCTATGAATCTGGTAGAGCAGGAATACAGCACGCAGCGCTGGATTGACATTCCTGAAGAGATTCTGGCACTTCTTATGCGCTGGCGCCCGGCTCCCCTCCATAGAGCCCTGGACCTTGAGAAAGCGTTAGGTACACCCGCGAGGATTTACTACAAAAACGAAAGTCTGTCACCGGCTGGAAGTCATAAGCCCAATACCGCCGTAGCCCAGGCATGGTACAACAAGCAATTTGGCACAAAAAGGCTGACCACGGAAACGGGTGCCGGACAATGGGGAAGCGCCCTCTCTTTTGCCTGTTCGTTGGTAGGGTTGGAATGCAAGGTATTCATGGTCCGGGTAAGTTTTGACCAGAAACCCTTGCGCAAGCTGATGATGCAAACCTGGGGCGGGACCTGCATACCCAGTCCCAGCAACGAAACCCAGGCAGGGCGGGACATTCTTGCGAAATACCCCGATACACCCGGCAGCCTTGGGATCGCGATCAGCGAGGCAATCGAAGCTGCAGTAACCGACCCAACCGGACTGACTAAATATTCACTCGGAAGTGTTCTTAACCATGTGATGCTTCACCAGACCATTATCGGGCTGGAGGCCAAGAAACAGTTGGAAAAGGTGGGTGAAAGACTTCCGGATGTCGTGATTGGATGCGCCGGTGGCGGAAGCAACTTTGCCGGATTATCGTTTCCGTTTGTGTACGATAAGATTCATGGAGCTGATATTGATATCATTCCGGTTGAACCCTCCTCCTGCCCCACCCTGACAAAAGCTCCGTATGTCTACGACCACGGAGATACAGCGAAAATGACACCGCTGGTGGCGATGCACTCTTTAGGCCATTCGTTTGTTCCCCCGCCGATTCATGCAGGCGGATTGCGCTATCATGGGATGGCGCCGCTGGTAAGCCGTGCAGTTGAGGACGGCTTAATGGCCCCTCGCTCTATTCAGCAGCTCGAATGCTATGCTGCCGGTATGCTGTTCGCAAAAACAGAAGGTATTATTCCGGCTCCGGAAACCACACACGCTATTGCTGCAGCCATTCAGGAAGCACGCAAGGCAACAGAAGAAGGCAAGGAGAAGGTGATCCTGTTTAATTTCAGCGGCCACGGACTGATGGACCTGGTAGGATATGACAAATACCTCACCGGACAATTATCAGATTATGATTTTCCTGAAGACCTTATCGCGAAGAATCATGAAGAGCTAAAGGGCTATCCAAAACCCTGATAACCTGACTAATTCTTCTTGCTCATAGAATACGGACGGTCCTTTGGGGCCGTTCCGTGTTTCTTGTCGGGCTCATTCCCCATCTGCAGAACCAGTTTGCCGCCTTTCCGGATATCCTCATGGCGGAGGTATGTGCGTTTATAGGGGATCAGACCCAATCTGGCAGACTGGACATAGACATTTTCTTTTGAATTATCCCTGGCATCAATTACAAAGGCTTTACCATTGTCGAGGTTCAGGGTGATTTTTTCAAATAGTGGCGATCCCATAATATACTGGGGAACTCCGGGGCAAACCGGGTAAAATCCCATCGCGGAGAAAACATACCAAGCCGAGGTCTGTCCGTTATCCTCATCGCCGCATAACCCATCCGGTTTATCGGAATAAAGCTTATCCATGACTTCCCTGACGCGCTCCTGCGCCTTCCAGGGAGCCCCGGCGTGGTTATACAGGTAAATAGCATGTTGGATGGGCTGGTTTCCATGCGCATATTGGCCCATGTTGCCAAGGACCATCTCCGTGATCTCATGAATCTCGAACCCATAATAGGTGTAATCGAAAATAGGTTTCATGCTGAACACGGAATCCAGCTTTCCGAGAAACGCCTGGTCGCCTCCCATCAGGTTGATTAAGCCTTGTGCATCGTGAAACACCGACCAGGTGTAATGCCAGGAACTGCCTTCGGTAAACGCTCCGCCCCAGGCTTCGGGGACAAAGGGTTTCTGCCAGGATCCATCGGCGTTTTTCCCGCGCATGAAATTCGTTGAGGTGTCAAACAAATTCTGATAGTTCATGGCCCTTTTGCGGAACCGGTCAATTTCATCCTGTGGCCTGTTTAGCTTTTGTGCGAGCTTCCAGATCGTAAAATCATCATAGGAATATTCAAGTGTACGGGCCGCATTTTCATTGATGCCTACGTCATAAGGTATGTAACCCAGCCGGTTATAATATTCAACACCATAGCGTCCCACTGAATGCATCGGACCTTCATTTTCCGAATTCTTAAGAATTGCTTCAAATAAGATATCGATGTCATAACCCCTTATGCCTTTGAGGTATGCATCGGCTATGATCGATGCCGAATTGCTTCCGACCATGCAGTTACGATGGCCGGGTGAAGCCCATTCCGGGAGCCAGCCAGACTCTTTGTATGTATTAACAAGGCCTTCCATTACACGGGAGGTATGATCAGGATAGACTAAAGTAAAGAAGGGAAAAACCGCCCTGAAAGTATCCCAGAAGCCGTTATCAGTGTACATAAATCCGGGTAAAACCTTGCCGTTATAAGGGCTGTAATGGACAGGCTGGTTTTGTGCATCAAATTCATAGAATTTTCTCGGGAAAAGCAGGGTTCTGTATAGTGCTGTGTAGAAAGTAACCTGCTGCTCCGGGGTTCCGCCATCCACCTGAACACGGTTCATCATCTCATTCCACCAATCGGCAGCTAATTTCCTGGTTTGCTCAAAATCTCTCTCTCCAATTTCCCTTTCCAGGTTTAGCCGGGCCTGCTCCTGGCTGATGAATGAAGAGGCAACACGCACATTTACAGCCTGTCCGGGTTTTGTATTAAAGCAAACGGCTGCCATCACATGATTTCCCGATGCATAAACTGAATCTGGCAGGCGGATTCCATCAGACTCAACCATCAGGCTGTCGAAAGGCTGGTCGAACACGGCCACAAAGTAATTGGCAAAATTCTTTGGTACTCCACCGGAGTTATTTTTGGCAAAACCGCTGATTGTGCGGGCCGCTTTATCAACCCTGATTTCTGAACCCTCGTTAAAGGCATCCAGGATGATCCACGATTGGTTTTCTTCAGGGAAAGTAAACCTCAGTATGGCAGCCCGCTCCGTAGGGGTTACTTCCGCGCTGACTCCATATTTATCGAGATAGACATAGTAATAATCCGGCTTGGATATCTCCTTTTCGTGGCTGAAATGTGACGCCCGGCTGAACTGATCAGTTTCGAGATTGCCAGTGACGGCCATGAATGAGAATGCGCCGTAGTCGTTGATCCAGGGACTGGGCTGGTGGGTTTGTTTTATGCCCCTGATCGTATCAGCCTGGTAGGTGTACCCCCATCCATCTCCCATTTTACCCGTTTGAGGAGTCCAGAAATTCATCCCCCAGGGTACGGCAACCGCAGGATAGGTATTACCGTGCGACAAGCTGTAGGAGGATTCAGTACCTACTAAAGGGTTGACTTTTTCAATCAGATTCCTCTGTTCAACGGATTTCTGCACAAGACTGTCACCACAGCCAGATATGAATCCTGCAGTCAGTAAAAAGAAAATCAGTTTTCGCATGCCAGGTATAAATTACTGCATGCAAGATAAGAAAACTAAAGCCTTTCAGCGGTTGGAGAAGTCTACTTTGAAATGATCAGTTTCGATTGTGCTGCCTGTTTGCCAGCAGAAACGCGCGCAAAGTAGGTTCCGGGAGAAAGAGCAGCCACCGACAGGCTAATCTTGTCGGTTCCAGCTTCCGGCCGCAGTTTTCGGGCATAGACTTTCTGACCATTTATGGCAAGAATTTCAATATCGAAGTATTCAGAATCCATGCCGGTGGTTTCGATTGTCACAACATCCACTGCGGGGTTGGGATAGATTTTCATCTGAGCAATGATTTCCAATGGATTGGTTCCACTTAAATCCTGCTCCTTAACCTTAGTGTTCGTTGAATATATAACATCTCCACCAGTTCCTCCATCGCCATTTGCGGTATTTACTGCCGCATAGAATGTGATGTCTCCCGATCCTGTGGCAGGTGCGGTCCATTTGGTCGTCCATGACTTGCTTCCCCCGGTAGGGTTAAGGCCTTGATTGGTTTGTGTAATGGCATTAGTGCCTGACAGAAGCTGCAGTTGTCCGGAACCGCCGGTAGAAAACCCGCCGGTTTTAGTGCGGTTGCTCTTTTCTGCAGTAAGCTCAAAACCGTACAAGGCAGCTCCTGTGCGCTCTCCTCGAACAGTAATGGTATACTCAGTCCCTGGACGATAGCCATTTACAGGAATATCTGTTGTGATCCAACCAGTAACTTCTGTGGCTTTTCCACCGCCGTGACAAGAAGTACATGTACCCAGACCATCGCCCGGAGATCCGGTTCTTCCGCCGGGGGAGCCGGTGCTTCTGACAATATGACTTAGGGAAAGAAAAGCTATTATAACCAGCAGCGGTAAAGCGATGACCTTAATATGTTTCATGGATAATCAGTTTTAATGCTAAAACTAAATTACAAATAGAAACAAAAAAGGTTCAAGTTATTTTAAAGACCGGATCCGAACTTCGATTAAAGTGCCCATCAAGGCGGCCTTGATCTGATCAGGAACCGTATTATTCAGATGATACGGATAGAATATCTGAGGCTTCAGGGTTTTTACAGCTTCGACCGCCATATAAACCGGCATGGTATAAGGCTCTGCAACAGGCAGGAATGCGATATTAATGTTTTTTATCTTGGCCATGTCAGTGGTGAACTCTGTGTCTCCGGCTACATAGACCCTTGTCTGGCCAAAAGTTAAAATATACCCGTTGCCATCTCCTTTTGGATGGTAAGGCAGTCCATTTCCCCTGCGGCTGATCACATTATAAGCCGGTACAACCTCAACAGGAACTCCGGCTGCTATAATGAATGAATCATTTTTACAGATCTTTCCTGCGGGATATTTTGGCTGGCATAGAGCGGTCAGATACACTTCGGTCCCGGGCTTTTGCAGTTTGCCAATCGCAGCCGGATCCAGGTGGTCGCCATGCTCATGTGTTATGAGAATGGCATCCGCCTTGGGAAACATGCTGAAATCGGCTATCTGGCCAACGGGATCAATGTAGATGTTCTTGTCAAGATAGGTAAATTGCAAGGAAGAATGCCCGATGAAAGTGATGATCAGGTTTCCGTTGCTGGTAGGAATGGTATCGCGCTCGTAGATCTTCTGTCCTAAAACGTTAATCGAATACAACACCAACACACTAATTATCAGTAATTTTCTCATTTCAATACAATTTATTTAGTGCTCCCCTTGTGCCCCTGTGCCCTTGTGCCCCTGTGCCCCTGTGCCCTTGTGCCCCTGTTGTGATATGCCAGAACGGGCGAGCGCAGCTCGCCCCTACTCGCCCCTACGGGTACGTAATTAATCCCGTTTTCGGAGCAATTTTCTTTTTTGCCGGTTAAACTCCCTTTCCGATAAGGTTCCGTCGCGATGCAGCCGTTCAAGACGTTCCAGCTGGTCCAGTTTTTCCGTATACTGGCTTTGCTTCCGGCGATTGCTTACCATCCGGAGAAAAGGAAGGAGAAATACAGCAAGAACGATCAGGATCAGAAATATCTCCAACAACCCAAATGCGCCGCATATAATCATAACAATACTATTTTCACTTTGTTCTTGCGCAAATATAGCCGGATAAGTGCGTGTATGTCGCGGTTATCCGGATAAAATCTTACCGAGTCTCGTAAAACATCCGGCTGGTTCTGATATTCGGAAAGCGTATATCCAAATCCCTTGTACTGGCCATGCTCGATGCAGATTACGCCCACCTCTTCTTTAAGCCTTCCCAGATCGAGGATCAAAAAATTGTCGTGCTCATATTCGAAACGTGCCAGGAAGGCCCTTACCCTTGTATTGTACTCTTCTGCGGGTTCCTCGCCGCTGCAGGCTCCGGAGCATTCGCCAATTCCATGGTGAAAACACGCACCACCTGCAGAATACAAACCTGACAATTTCGGACAGAGGCGATGCTGTTCAACCCATTTGGAAAGTTGCTCCCTCCCTTCTCGCTTTGAAGTAAAGGTGGTAACCGGCGGTTCATCTTCTTTTGTATTTGCAATGGAAAAACCTATATAGCCGTTGCTGTCTTCGTGGGTGAAAAGTCCGTAATTGAAATAACTCCTCCGTTGCTGGCGGTTATAGATGGGTTTATGCTTTTTAATTTCATCGGATTCAAGAAGCAATGCAATCAATTCATTTCCTGTTAGTTCCCATGTTATATCCGCTATACGATCGCGCATTTCCATGGCCTTGCGGGTTGTCTGGTTGTGCAGGTGCTGAAAAATCCGGCTACGGATGTCCTTGCTTTTTCCGATATAGATCAGGTCTCCCTTATTATCCCAGAAATAATAAACGCCGGGCTCCTCGGGTAGTTTGTTTAATACCTTTTTAGTCAGATATTCATTCAGACCTTCCGGATGACCCGGTTTTAGAATCTTGGCCGCGATGTTTTTCTTATCGCGGGACAGAAGATCTTCAAGAAGCCTGACTGTAGCCAGGGCATCGCCTCCGGCGCGATGGCGGTTGTTTAAAGGAATTCCAAGGTCGAGGCAAAGTTTTCCCAGCGAATAGGATTTCAAACCGGGAACCACCTGGCGCGCCAGCCTGATTGTATCCAGGGTTTTGCGGTTAAATTCGTATCCCAGGCTTTTAAACTCGTTCCGGATGAAACTGTAGTCGAAGTTGACATTGTGGGCAACAAAAACCTGACCTTCAGTGATCTCAACTATCTTTTTGGCTATCTCGTAAAACCTGGGCGCATCCGCCACCATCTCATTGGTAATTCCTGTAAGGCCGGTGATATGATAAGGTATATTAATCTCGGGATTAACGAGTGTAACAAACTCATCCACAATGGATAATCCATCATGGATGTAGATAGCGATCTCCGTGATTTTTTCGGTTTTGGGACTTCCCCCGGTGGTTTCTATGTCGATGACGGAAAACAAGGTTGCTGGTTGCTGGTTGCTGGTTGCTGGTTACAGGTTGCCGGTTGCCGGTTTTCGGCCGGCGCTAAGGCCGGCCGGTACATCAGCGTTGTCATCCTCGCGAAAGCGGGGATCTCCTCCCTTAATGCTGTCCACGTCTCTTTTCAGGTTCGCAATTGCCGCGAACAGTTCATGCTCCAGCGGCACCTTTTCGGGCATTTCATTGCTGATGTAGTGGATAAACTTCCAGATTTCGGCGATCTCTTCCACAGTTATGGGATAGGATTCATATTCGCGGTTCAGTGAGTGGAGGATGAACTTCTGATGCCTGAAATCTTTTTCGACCAGTTTAAAGACCAATCCTTCATCTTTTGTAAGGATGATGCAGGGGTCTCCATTTTTCAGATATTCCCAGTTTTCAACGAACTCCGCAGTTATATAGGCTCCATCGGGTATGGGCTTCATAGAATCGCCGCTGATCTGAAAGGTTCTGTATTTGCGCTCCGGGGAGAGAAAAGGAAGCTGAAAAACGGGCAGTTCCCTGATAAATTCGGGATCTGCATAGCCCCTCTTGTACCCGGCTTTTGCACGCTCGGCAACAAGCTCGATATTGTCCCTGTTTTGCTTATCAACCGTGGTGGCTAAAATCCGAAGGCCGCTTCCTTTCACATACACATCGAATCCGCTTTCCAGCTGACTTAACTGGCTTTCCGACAAACCCGACAGGTTAACCCTTACGAGAGTGTCCATACTGATGCGGAAATAATCAGAAAACTGCTTTAGTTCCTCAATTCCGGGCTCCGCAACTCCGTTTTCATAACCGGCGTAGGTTGATCGCTTCATATTTAAAAACCCGGAAACCTCATCCTGCGTGCGCCCCCGGCGCTTCCGCAGAAATTTGATGTTCGACTGGATATGCATATCTTTCGATTTTGACCGAAAGATAAACAATTTATTGATTATATTCCGAGAGAGGGTTTATGACGGATGACGGATGACGGATGACCGACGACAGATGACGGATGACCGACGACAGATGACGGACGTCAGTCATCTGTCGTCCGTCGTCGGTCATCAATGGCAGCACCCGCAGCTTCCGCTGTGGTAAGCAGGACATGAATCCTGTGGGCTTGAAGAGTTTTTCGACGGCTTGGGTTTTCGATATTCGGAGGATTCCGCTCCGCACAAGGGGCAGTCAGCAACCACGCGGCTGCAAGGTCCGTACATCGGATCGGTATAATCCTGTTTCCGGCCTGATCCTTCAAAAATTTTATCGCAGGTATAGCATTTGAATTCCATGATTATTCTGTTTATCGATTTTTTTTCTGGCGGTAAAAATAGTCATTTGAGACTTCCCTATCTTAGGAGAATGAAAAACCTGAACGCATTAATCAGTATAATCGCAGTCCTTGCATGGGTATCCTGCGATTCGCAGAAATCGGAATCCGATTCCTCAGCCATTAGTTCAAGCGAGTCATTACTCCAGAATCTGCCCGATCCGGCGGCTGATTACCGGGCAGCACCGCTTTGGGACTGGAACGATGTGATCACAAAGGAAGAGATCGAATTCCAGATGAAGAAGTTTAAAGAGGGTGGCATTGGTGGGGTTTTTATTCACCCCAGGCCAGGTCTGGTAACTGAATATTTATCAGAAGAATGGAATCAGTTGTTTAAATATACGGTTGATGTAGCAAAAAAGCTGGAAATGCGGGTTTGGATCTATGATGAGAACTCCTACCCCAGCGGATTTGCCGGCGGACATGTACAGGCACGGTTTCCCGATTCCTATAGGCATGGAACCGGACTGGGGTACAAAATCACCGATAACCTTGCGGATACGGTGGGGTTGGAGATCGAAACGATCATAACGGGCGCCCGCCGGGACGCCCCTACGGGAACAAAAACCGATTCAACGTATTACATTTTCTACCGGACCCACCCCACCAAATCCTACTGGTATGGCGGATTTCCGTACGTCGACCTTCTGTATCCCGGGGTTACCGATACTTTTATGAGGGCAACCATGGAAGGATATGAAAAGTATAACCGTGAAGATTTCGGAACCACCCTGATGGGCGTATTTACCGATGAACCGAATCTGGAAGCTGCCAAGGGTCCGGGTACCGTTATCCGATGGACCCCTGATCTTTTTGATCAGTTTGAAAAGAGATGGGGATATGACCTGATGCCGCTTCTTCCTAGCCTGGTTGAAGAAACCGGCAACTGGATGATGGTAAGACACAATTATTATACCCTGATGTTGGAGCTCTTCCTCGACCGTTGGGCTGTGCCGTGGTTTGACTATTGTGAAAAAAACAACCTCGACTGGACCGGTCACTATTGGGAGCACGGATGGCCTTATCCGGGCGACGGTATTGATGAGGCGGCGTTTTATATGTATCATCAGGTGCCTGGCGTTGATATGCTGGGCCGGGCTTACGATCCTGCCGGAATGGAGGGGCAGTTCGGAAACACCAGAGCGATCCGCGAACTTGGAAGCGCAGCAAACCAATCGGGCTGGAACCGCAGGCTCAGCGAAACCTGGGGCGGTGCAGGCTGGCAGATCAGTTTTGCCGAACTCAAAAGGCTGGTCGACTGGGAAGTAGTCCTGGGTGTGAACTTTGTGAACCCGCACCTATCCTATTTCAGCATGCAGGGCGTCAGGAAATTTGATTACCCGCCTTCCTTCAGCTATCAGGAGCCCTGGTGGGATAATTTCTCCCTTCTGGGCGATTATATCGGACGAATCTGCCTGGCCATGTCAGCCGGTGAGCAAATCAATAACCTGCTGGTTCTGCAACCCAATACTACAGCCTGGATGTACCATAGCGCCACAAAGGACCATCCGGATATCCTGGAGCTTTCCAGGACATTTAAATCATTCATTCAGGAGCTTGAAGCCGCACAATTCGAATACGATCTTGGATCCGAACAGGTTTTGAAGAGATTTGGACAGGCCGACAAAGAGGGGCTGACAATCCGAAACCGTGTTTATGATCATGTAGTTATCCCTCCGGGCATGCGGAATATCGAACCTTCAACGCTTGAATTACTCAGGGAGTACCTGTCTAATGGTCTGACCGTCCTGTGCTTGTCGGACAGCGTTGACTATATCGGAGGAAAGCCGGATAACGGTTTAAAGAAACTGGCATCAAAATATCCCATAAACTGGATATCAGGAAAATATCCGGAATCGGGTCATGTGGAGACCTATTTTGCCCGCCCCGATTTTACCCTGCAGCAGGTGGACACTTCAAAAGGTCAGATTTTCCATCAGAGAAGAGTCCTGGACGATGGCCAGATTCTTTTCCTGGTTAATTCCGATTTGTCGGAACCGGCTCAGGCCCGGTGCGAGATGAAAGGACGGAATCTGATTGAAATCGATTTGCAAACCGGGCTTCCGGTACCGGCAGACTTCGACAAAAACTCAGGAAAGGTCAGCTTTTCCGCCACTATCCCTCCCGGTGGCAGCCGGTTATTTCTGGCGACTGTAGGGACGGATAAATCCGTCCTTTCAATGGATAAATCCCTACGGACGGATATATCCCGGACGGATTTATCCGTCCCAACAACAGGCGAAATCCAGGTAAAACGAATGTCTCCCAATGTATTAACCATCGATTACCTGGATCTGGAAACGCGGAATCAGAAACTGAAGGACACTTATTTCATGACTGCCATGTATGCCCTCTTCAAAGAGTCGGGCCTGCCCACAGGCAATCCCTGGCAGCACAAGATCCAGTTTAAAAAGCAATATCTGGAAATGGATAATTTTAAGGAAGACAGCTGGTTCAGGGTGAAGTACCGGTTTACCGTTTCCGGGGGACTTACAGCCGAACAGTTGGCCGGCATTGAAGCTGTCATTGAAAGACCGGGGATCTGGAAGGTCTTTCTCAATGGCACTGAAATCCAGCCCAAGGCTGACTTATGGTGGCTCGACCGGCATTTTCCCGTTTTCCCGATTGGATCACTGGTTAAACCCGGAGAAAACCTGATTGAGCTCAGGGCGCCAAAAATGTCGGTCTTTGCAGAGATCATGCCGGTTTATATACTTGGTGATTTCAATGTTGAAAACGCATCCAAAGGTTTTATCCTAACCCCGCCGACCAACCCTGGATTCCACTCCTGGAAGCATACCGGCCTGCCATTTTACGGACAGACGGTTTCATACAGCAATGAATATCAGGTTGAAGAGCCGGCTGGAAAATTCCGGCTGATTTTGGGTCCGTGGCAGGGAGCAGTTGCGGAAGTTTGGGTTAACGGTCAAAAAGCCGGCAGCATCGGTTGGGATCCGTATGATCTGGATATCACAAGACTGATCACCAAAGGGAAAAACAATATCGAGGTTCGGGTGACCGGCAGCCTTAAAAACACGCTTGGCTACCATCATGTGGTTCAAAGGGGTTGGATCGACTCTCCTTTCAGCTGGAACAAGGGTCCCGAAAAACAGCCTGCAGGAGAAGCCTATGAATTCCTGGATTACGGGATGTACAAGGAGTTTATGGTTATTAATTCCCGCTGACGGGCAGAATTCGCGACAGGGATTTTATCAGCGTCGCCTTTTCAACCGGTTTGGTAATATATTCAACCGCTCCCAGGCTCAACCCTTTTTCTATCTCTTCTTTTCCTGCGGCGGAAGACAGAAAAACCACGGGGACTGTCATTCCGTTGCTCTTCATATAGGCAAGTAGCTGATATCCATCAAGGTTAGGCATTGAAATATCGGACAATATCAGGTCGAAATGGTCTTTGGCAATTTTCATCAGGGCAATAATTCCATCTGAGGCCGTCTCAACCGAATAACCGGCAGACTTGAGGTAATCAGCGATCAGCTTCTGATTAACTTCTTCATCTTCAACAACTAATATTCTGTGCTTCGGCACCGTGGCAGGTTCGGTTCCCTTTTTTAAAGCCGATGGGGCCAGATTTGTCAGCAGCTCTTTGAGCGATACGGTTGCATAGGTTGAGGAGGTATCTGACATGGCATAGGGGATGATCAGCTCATTTCCATTAATCATCGAGCCGCAGGAATAAACAACATTGGGTACATACCCCTCCCGTTCTTCTTCTGTTGGCGAGATGAGCGGTTCGCTTAGCTGGCCGATCACTATCGTAGGATCGTCGAGGTCAAGCAGGATAGCACCGAGAACATATCTGCGCATCGGCCCAACCCCATGGGTAATGACCAGCCATCCGTACTCGGTTTCAATTGGAGAACCACAGTTTCCAACCTGAATAAACTCCCATGGGAATTTTGGAAATTGAATTATTTTGGCGCTATTCCATACATTAACCCGATCCGACAACATCATATAGCTGTTTATCCCGTCGATCCTGGATAGCATGGCATACTGGCCTTTAATTTTTCTTGGAAAAAGCGCCATACCCTTGTTCTGGGCAAGGTCCCCGTGAATCGGCTTGATTTTAAATGAATAGAAATCTTTGGTTTCGATCAGCTTAGGCATTATGGTGTGGCCATTGTAAGCTGTATAGGTAGCATAATAGCATTCGATCCCATCATCACCGGTAAATTTCACAAAACGGGCATCTTCGATCCCATTGCTTTCGGTAGCAGCCAGGGGGAAAATGACCCGGTCGGAGATACCTGTGTCCAGTGAAAAGAAGATTTCGTAATGCGAATCGCCCAGCCAGGTAATGATCTGCAGGACCTTATTATCCTTAACATCGGGGTTGATCTCAATATGGGTATCCTCAATGGCCTGTGCCAATTGTGCATAGTCAAACTCATCCGGCAGTTTGCTCATAACCAGGTTAACAATTCTCTGATCTGCAAGCATATCCTCAAGCTTTTTGATGAATCCATCCTTTCTGTAGAGTTGATTCCGGATTGTCTCTGCCTCATCCACCAATCGGCCGGTAGTGACCATTTTCAGATTATTCTGGGCATCGAGTACTCCTCCACGGAACACAATGGAGGAAATATGTCCCTCTCCAGTGGCCCTGAAACTAAAAATCACCCGCCGTTCACCCAGCTGCAGTCCGCTTTGGTCAGGGTCCTCAATGATGGAAGGATTAAAGAATGCGGCGGATTCGATTGAATATTCCGATGTAAAAAAGGCTCCGATCAGTAGTTTTTTTTGTGGGGTTATAAGATTCAAGTCTCCATTCCGGTCCTTCATGATATCCCGCACATTCTCGAAATGTTTCAGGAAAATTCTCGAAATATTCCGGTGCCGGAAAGAAAAATCGCGAAGGGTTTGATTTAAATATAACCGGGCAGCGTCATCAGGCATGTCCATTACTTTCTGAATGATTGACTGTACGCGATCGTCAGGCCCCGGGAAAAAGAAACGGGCAATCACTCTTTTGGGGTCACTTTGAAAACGAATCGGCTTCCGGTTTACAGTTGTGCTCATGTGAGGCTCTGAAGGATTTACGATTTACGATTTACAATTTACGATTAACAAATCACTAATAGGCAGAAAAATAACAACAAGAAAGACAGATCTTTAATTAATCTTTTACTGTCAATCGCAAATAGGGAGCAATAATTCGTTAAGAGTTGATTAATACCTCTTTCCCGAAGATTTTATGCGGGTAGCGTAAAATAGAACGTGCTACCCTTTCCTTCCTCACTTTCAACCCATATTTTCCCTCCCAGGAGTTCAACCATGCCTTTGCATAAGGACAAACCCAACCCGGCACCTTCCGAGCGGAAGGATTGTGCGGAGTTCACCTGGTAAAACCGGTCAAAGATTTGATCCAGCTTGCTTGGGGGGATTCCAATACCGGTATCCCTGACAGAAAACAGCACCTCTTCTGACCGCTGTTCCAGGCAAATTTCAATGGATCCAAGGGTAGTAAACTTCAGTGCATTATTAACCAGATTGGTAATTATTTGCTCGAGTTTCAGTGAATCAGTGCTTACTGACAGGTCTTCCATGCCACGTGGAAAGCAGGATTTGATGATTACGGATTTCTTTTCTGCCATTAACTGAAATTGGCTAACCGCTTCCTCAATGATGCGTACCGGAAATACCTGGCTGTAACTAACGAGTTCCGTTCCGGATTCTATCTTGCTGATATCGATCAAGTTGCTGATCAACTGGAGCATTCGGTTTCCGCTTGATTGAATGATGGAAGAGAACCGTTTTACCTCATCCGGATCATTATCTTCACCGCAAAGTAATTCCGAGAAACCGATTATGCTGTTCAGCGGGGTCCTGATCTCATGAGACATATTCGCCAGAAAAGCTGATTTCAGGCGATCGCTCTCCTCAGCTTTTTCCTTAGCAACCATCAGATCATCTATCATCTTTCTTCGGTCGATATACAAGCTGAGCTCATGGGCCACCATCTCCATGAGGGAAACGGATGCATGGTCATAGGCTGTAGCATTGGTGTAGCTCTGGACCACCATTACGCCTATAACGGTTTGATGAAGTCGTAAAGGTACCCCCAGCCAGCACTCCGACCGGCTGCCGGTAAGTTTGATATTATGGTCATCCGCAAAAATTCTTGCTTCCTTCTGATTCAGAAGCAGAGTTTTTCCGCGTTTTGCTACATAGCCGGAGAATGTACCTTCAGCACTCCATTCCATGAAAGCATCCTTTTCGTCCAGGAAAACTACTTTCCTGAGTGTGTCGCTTTTGGCATTGTACAAGGCAACAATAAAATTGCTGGTGTCCAGGAGCCGTCCTAGTTGATCACGAACCAGCAGTAAAAACTTCTCAAGAGTTTCTGCCATAACGACTTCGCGTGCAATGGTAAACTGGATAAGTCGAGTAAGCTCCGCCTCCTTCCGGTCTGTGATATCATGTATTATGGGAAGGAAATAAAGCGGATGCCCTTCATTATTGCGGAGCAGGCTTATCGTAACCTCTCCCCAAACTACGGTCCCATTCTTTCTGATATATCGTTTCTCAAGCTTGGCGGTCGTTTTTACGCCTTTAACAATCTCAGCCATATCCTCCATTCCGATTAACCGGTCTTCCGGAAAGGTAATGTCTGATATTACTTTATTCCTGATTTCATCCTCGTTGTAACCGATGAAGCTGCAGAATGCCTTGTTGGCGAAAAGAAAACGCTGATTCAGGCCAACCATGGCCACGCTGATCGGAGCCTCATCAATTGTAAGCTGTAATTTTGCCCTGCTCTCGAGCAATTCCTGCTCCGCAAGTTTCCTTTCCGAGATATCATTTCCCAGGACAACGATGGATTGGACCTTACCCTGATCATTGATCACAGGCGAATAAGTGACTTCGATCCACCTCTTTCCTGTGACAAGATCAAAAGAATTAATATAGCTGGCCTCTTTCCCAGAGCGCGCCTGATCGATATAGGGAAGGGCAAACTGATACCGGGATTCCCCGAGTAATTCCCAAATAGGCCTGCCGATTATTTGTTCGGCAGGTTTGTTAAACTGCTTAGTATAGGTTTGATTAATATACTCATAGTCGAGTGTTTCAGCATTTACATAAGCCAGGAACTGGGGAATGGTATCAGAAAGGCTGATGAACCGATCGTTGCTTTCCTTCAAGGCAATCTCAGCATTCTTTCTTTCGGTTATATCGCTTATGGTTCCATGTAACCGTATGGGATTGCCTTCCGGATCAAACTCCAGTTTTCCCCGTCCATGGACCCATCGCTCAATTCCGTCCGAAACCCTGATAATTTGATATTCTTTGTCGAACTCCTTTTTATCACCCACAACAGAGTAGGTCACATAATCAGTCATTACCTGTTGCCATGAGGGATGTATTATACCAACCCATCCTAAAAAGGACCGGTCATACCGCTGGTCAATCCCAAAAATCTCATCGAGAATCTCGGAACTTGTCCAAAATCCGGTAACAAGATCATATTCATAGGTACCCAGCCTGGCAATCCGCTGCGACTCCTTCAGCTGCCTCTCACTTTGGTTAACAAGATTCCTGAGGTTAACCTGTTCGGTTATTTCATTGACAGTAGTAATAAAAAACCGGGGTTGATTTTGTTCGTCGCGCTGAAGAAAACTGCTGATGTCCACCCAGATCGTTTGACCATTCTTGTGAATATATCTTTTCTGCCAGCGAAAGGAGGGTTGTTCTCCCTTTAACAGGGAATCGACAATACTCTGATCAAAAGCAATATCCTCCGGGTGGGTTATTTCGGTCCACTTGATTTGCGACATTTCCTCTTCACTGTAGCCGACCATATCATTGAAAACCTTGTTGGTCAGGACATTTCCTCCAGGATATGTAATTGACATCCCGATAGCGGAGTTCTCAAAAAAATGCCTGAATATTTCTTCCGGCTGAGAGCCCCTTTTTACAGATAAACCAGATTTTTTCATCCTGCCATCCTTTTTAATCTCTTTCCCGGCTTCATAGGTATAGCCGGTTATTCACGAAAGCCAAATGTATGATCCAAGAGATCCTGCGATTAATCGGAAAGTTACCACAATAATCGCAGAGACGGATGATTATCAGTCTCTATATGCCTGAAAATGATGGCGGTTTGTCAAATAGTTGAAGATTTACGATTTACGAATTGTGTTCTGGCCAAAATCGTAAATCATCATTTGTCATTCGTAAATAATTAAAGTTTCCTGTACCGGATACGTTTAGGCGCATCGTCGCCGAGTCGCTTCTTCTTATTTTCTTCGTAATCGGTGAAGCCGCCTTCAAAATAATACACCTCGGAATTCCCTTCAAAAGCTAAAATATGGGTAGCGATCCGGTCGAGGAACCAACGGTCGTGAGAAATAACCACGGCACATCCGGCGAAGTTTTCAAGGCCTTCTTCCAGTGCACGTAACGTATTGACATCGATATCATTGGTAGGCTCATCCAAAAGCAATACGTTCGCTTCGGACCGAAGGGTCATGGCAAGGTGCAGACGGTTGCGTTCACCACCTGACAGCACGCCGCATTTCTTCTGCTGATCGGCACCATTGAAATTAAATCGCGAAACATAGGCCCGGGAGTTAATCAGTTTCCCGCCAAGCATGAACTGCTCGTTGCCTCCTGAAATGACTTCCCATACTGATTTTTCCGGATCAATCTCGAGGTGCGCCTGATCCACATAGCCCAGTTTTACCGTTTCTCCCAGGGTAAACTGCCCGGCATCCGTGGTTTCCTGGCCCATGATCATCCGGAACAGGGTGGTTTTTCCGGCTCCATTCGGCCCGATGATCCCTACAATTCCTGCTGGCGGCAAGTTGAAGGTCAGGTTTTCAAAAAGCAGTTTGTCCCCGTAAGCCTTACGCAGGTTGGTAGCCTCCATGACTTTCGATCCCAGTCGAGGGCCGTTCGGAATGAATATTTCCAGTTTTTCTTCCTTCGATTTAGTGTCCTCATTCAGCAAACGTTCGTATGCTCCCAAACGGGCCTTGCCCTTTGCTTGCCTGGCCTTGGGGGCCATCCTCACCCACTCCAGCTCACGTTCGAGTGTTTTCCGTCGCCTGCTTTCCACCTTCTCCTCCATCTGAAGCCGCTGGGTCTTCTGCTCCAGCCAGGAGCTATAGTTCCCTTTCCAGGGTATACCTTCTCCGCGGTCAAGCTCCAATATCCATCCGGCTACATTATCCAGGAAGTAACGGTCGTGCGTCACAGCAATAACGGTACCCTTGTAATTCTGAAGATGCACCTCCAGCCACTGAACAGACTCGGCATCCAGGTGGTTGGTGGGTTCATCGAGCAAAAGGATGTCGGGCTCGCTCAGAAGCAGCCTGCAAAGGGCAACCCGTCGACGCTCCCCGCCTGACAGCACTCCGATAATCGCATCCGGCTCAGGACAGCGGAGGGCATCCATGGCCCGTTCGAGGCGGCTGTCGAGTTCCCATCCGTTATGATGATCGATCATTTCACTCAGCTCCCCTTGTCGGGTTATCAGCCGGTTCATCTCGTCATCATCCAGTGGTTCCATAAAACGATTATTCACCTCTTCATACTCCCTGAGACAGTCTACAATCTCCTGAACTCCCTCTTCTACAACCTGTTTCACGGTTTTTGCATCATCCAGGTGCGGCTCCTGCTCAAGCAGTCCGATCCTGTACCCGGGTGAGAAAACAACCTCACCCTGGATGGAAGTATCCAGGCCGGCGATTATTTTTAACAGGGTGGATTTACCCGAACCATTTAGACCAATGATTCCAATCTTGGCCCCATAGTAGAAGGACAAGTATATGTCCTTAAGGATCTGACGATTAGGTGGAACAACCTTAGCCACACCAACCATCGAAAAAATGATTTTATTCTCTTCGGCCATCTAAATAAAGTTTTCTCAAAGTTACTAAACCCATCGATCCGTATCACATTGGTCAAAAAGTAGGTAAGCCCGGGAATCTGTCATATTCTAATCGGTACCTTTGATCGATTTCGCACTAATGGCTACTGAAAAACAAACATACCCGGTTCTAACGCGTGTTATCCAGTTTACCTGTGCGATAACGATACTTGCAATCAGCCTGACCTCCATCGTCGGATGGATCACTTCAAACAGTTTCCTCACGAGCCTGGGCAGTAATTACATCCCAATGGCCCCTACCACCGCAATTCTATTTCTTTTAATCAGCCTTTCCTATTTGCTTCTCCTGGCTGCCCGAAGAAATTCAACCGTCCGGATCATTGCCCTAACTTCTGCCATAATTGTTGTAACCCTATCATTAACCATATTCATTCTCGGATTATTTAATATTCATCCGTCTTTTGAAAAACTGGGTTTTGACATAACTCATACTTCAGGGAAAACCCTAATCGGGCATATGTCTCCGGTTACATCCTTTCTTTTAACCCTTGCAGGAATAACCGTTATCATCCTGATGATCTGCAGGAAAAGTTTCTTTTCATCCTTTTTTCCCCCGCTTATTTCAGGAACAATCTTTTTAACCTCCGTTGTTTTGCTGATCGGATACGCTGCTGGAAAACCGCTACTATACAGCACCGGCCAAATCCCGGTGGCGCTCAATACTGCCATCGCTTTTTTTGCAGTTGGTGTGTTGCTGGTATTGGAGTCAACTTATAACCTCATAATTCATGAAGACCGCGAAGCCCGTGAAAAGGGTCGCTCAATCCATGTTTTCTCTATGGCCATAGCGCTCATGATTACCGGTATCATGTTCTTCGGCTACCTGAATATCCAGACGATCCTGAAAAACCTCCAGGAAGAGCTGCGAATACAATTAACTCTGATCGCTGAATCAAAAGCTAAAGATATTCAAAGGCATATTGAGTCAGGGAATGACCCCGATTTGTTGGCTTCGCTGCTTGTCTGGCCTGTTCCCGAAAAGCCAGGCCAGATTTGGGTTGTTCCGGATACATCCAATATCACAGGAGTCGCGGGATACAAAGGGATGGCGGAGGTTATGAAACCGGACAGGAAGAAATATGAAATTTGCATTGTTGAAATTAAGGGATCCAACCTCCTGGTTATCTGCGGTATCGAAAAATCAGTGGCTTTCAAGCCTATGATACAACAGTTTATCCAGGTAACCACCTTGATATTTTGCCTGTTAGCGCTGACCATAGCGGTTTTGATTCTGTTCTCGAGGCAAAATAAACTCCGGTACTACAAGGACGAGCTTTTATCTGCGGAAAGGCTGAGCCTGGTTGAAGACCAGTTCCGGAAGGCTTTTGAGAACTCCTCCGTTGGGAAAACCATGATTTACACCGATGGGACCTATCTGGTGAATAAAGCCTTCGCCGATATGGTTGGATATACCGTTGAGGAACTGAACTCGATGAACTGGACAGACATATCCTGCCCCGACGACCTTCTGGATAACCAGAAAACTTTGCATGCCATGCTCAACGGTGAGATGCAGAACGTGCGGTTCGAAAAGAGATATGTACACAAAGAGGGGAATATTGTTTGGGTTGACCTGCAATCCTACCTGCAAAGGGACAAAGATGGAGTTCCGCTCTATTTCATTACTTCGGCAAGCGATATTACAGACTATAAGGTTTTGCAGGAGGAGATGATCCGTTCGAAGGAAGAAGCAGAGCAATCCAACCATCTCAAGGATGCCTTTATTGCCAACATTACGCATGAAATCAGGACACCTCTCAATGCCATACTGGGTTTCACGGATCTGTTGCGTGATGACCTTGAGGAGAAGGGCGTCACTACGTACGAGAATTATTTCGACATCATCCGCAGCTCGGGAATGCGGTTAACCCGGACTGTCGATCTGATTCTGAATGTTTCGAGGCTGCAGGTTGGAGCCTATAAGCCTCACATCGGGGAAATTGCCATCGATTCACTGATCTTTGACCTCGTGGCTGAATACAGGCTCTCAGCACAGAAAAAGGGACTGGTTCTGACCCTTACGAACACAATGGGAAGAATTACCATTCAGGGCGATGATTACTGCCTGACACATTCTATTTCTAACCTGATCGACAATGCCATTAAGTATACCCAGCATGGATCGATAACCCTGACTCTCTATCAAAACCCTGATAATCATTTATGTCTGGATGTAGAGGATACCGGTATCGGCATATCTCAGGAGTTTGTGGACCAGGTGTTTAATCCATTCACACAGGAAGATCCGGGTTCAACACGCCGGTTTGAAGGGATCGGTCTCGGACTCTCCATAACGCACCGGCTACTCTCAGTAACGGGTGCTTCAATATCGGTTAAGAGCAAAAAGGGAGAAGGGTCGGTTTTTACGGTGACTTTCTGAACCCCCTGTCAAGTTTTTGGAAGAATTACCGCAATCCTTCATGCATTGCGGTTACCAGTAATCCATTCCCCTGCTTATACCTGGTAGAATAATCCCATCCCATCAATGCAAGCATAAATGGATGAATAACAGAGAAATAGATCAGCGTGCCAAGGATTGAAAAAATCCAGGGAACCTTTTTAATGATCAACAGAGACAGCGATGTAATCTCATAGGCCAGTTGGCCGGCCGGTCCGTATAAGTATTGGTGTGATTCAATCCTAAAGCCGGAGGCAGCGAGTTCCCCGGATATTTCCCGGTATGACAGATTCATGGACACCGGCTTCCCTTTTTCATAATCCTCTTTGCTGAAAAGGTTTTCACGCAACCATTCGTATCCTGGAATCCGGCGCCGGTAATTAACCGGTACATAAATGAGCAAACGCCCTCCAGAGATCATGTTTTCAGAAAACTTGCGTAAAACTGCCTGCCTGTCAGACACATAATGCAGAACAGAAGCACAGAGGACTACTGAAAACCTACCCTCTTTTCCCATCTCCTGAAGGTCTGTGGCAATCAGTTTAACATTCGCAATTCGTTTCTGTTGACAATAATGATCAATCATTCCGATATTGGACGGTGTCTTGTCGAGCCCTGTAAATTTGCCAGTCGGATATTTCTTTGCGAACGGAACCAGAAAATCCCCAGCCCCGCAGCCAGCATCCAGGTAGGAAAAATTGTTTGGAAGCTGTTTAAGTGTCCTGTTTATCGTTCTCCGGATCAGCCAGCTTCGGTGGTAAAGCACCCTATTCGTGAGCCATTGTAAAGAAAGGAGAGCTGGAAACCTGAAATAGACCTTCGGAAACTCGTGCTGGTTGATCCACGTGCTAAGTACTTTTGGCATGTGTCGGGTTATTCGGGAAGCGTGATACGTGACGCGGAAAACGGTGATCAGTGACTAGTGACTAGTGATTGGTGACTGGTGATTGGTGACTATTACTGTCGGTCGTCGGTCATCCGTCGTCGGTCGTCAGTCATCCGTCGTCGGTCGTCGGTCATTCCTCAATCTTCACCGTCCATGCCCACTGGCAGGGTATCTCGCCGGGCAGCATGGCCGGGATCTCTACCCGGATGCCGCTCTGGGTGCGAACCCAGTTCAGGGGTTTGCCGTAGCCTAACATCGTGATTTTGGCACTCTGTGAAGGGTGAATGTCTTTTATCTCGATGCTCTCGCGCGGATACTTCGGCAGGATGCAATAGAGGGTTTTGCCTTTGCTGGTAAAGAAGATTTCCTTCACGGCCTTGCCCGGATCGGGGTTAACGGTTTGTTTCAGGATAAAACCGGCGCCGGCATAGTGCTGTCCCTCCTTGGTATATTTCTGTTCGCCGGCCGACCACTGGCAGCTGCGGGTGTACCTGCGGGTTCCGTAAATAGCTTCTCCGTTCACTTTCAGCCACTTACCCACTTCAAGCAAACGATCCTGCATGATCGGCGGAATCTTTCCGGAAGCATCGGGCCCGATATCGAGGAGGAGGTTACCCCCGCGGGAAACGATGTCGGTCATTAACAAGATGATGGTTTGGGGACTGATATAGTCCTCGGCATCTTCCTGACGGTTATATCCGAAGGAGAAACCCATTCCGCGGCACTCTTCCCAGGTACGGTCGCTCTCGAAAGCCGGATCATATTCGGGTGAATAGAATCCGCCGTGATGGAAACGGGTGCCCTTGCCCCATCGGTCGTTGATGACAACATCCTCGCCGGAGCCTGAGTCGTTATACACCCACGCCAGCAGTTCCGGGGATTTCCAGGTCTCAACCGTCTGGTCCCAGTCGCCGTCCGACCAGATAACCGACGGATGGTAGCGGGTGATCAGGTCCTTGAACTGCGGGGTCATATGCTCGGAAACATATCGGTTTACATCACTCTTATACAGTGGGTTATACCATTCATACAGGGAATAGTACAAGCCCATTTTTACCGATGTTTTGCGGACGGCTGTAGTCAATTCGCCGATCAGGTCGCGCTTCGGTCCGGCCACCATGGAGTTCCAGGGGAATCCCCAGGTCTTATTGGCCTGTTCGTTTGGCCAGAGGCAGAATCCCTCGTGATGCTTGGAAGTGAGCACGATATACTTGGCCCCTGCCCTTTCGAACAGCTGCGCCCACTCATCGGGGTTGAACAGTTCGGCCTTGAAGTCCTTTACCAGATCATAATAGGAACTTCCCTCGCCGTATTTTTTAGCGTGATAATCAGGTACTTCCTTGCCGGTAAAATTTCCATTTCCCGATAAGGTTTTCTGCTGCAGCCAGTACTGGTACCATTCGGCGTAGGTTCCCTTCGGCGACCAGGCCGGCACGGAATAGACGCCCCAGTGGATAAAGATCCCGAATTTGGCATCCTGGTACCAATCGGGGATCGGCCGGTTGTCGATCGATTCCCAGGTGGGTTCGTACTTTTTCTGGGCTGTCAGGGCTAATGACAGGGAGATAGCGAAGAGAAGAAGAGATAAGCGTTTCATACTGTGGATATTGAGGAATATTCAGGTTATGGGATAAATATAGGGAAAAATTGGGCACAAGGGCACAGGGGCACGAGGGCACAAGGGCACAGGGGCACAGGGGCACGAGGGCACAGGGGCACAAGGGCACAAGGGCACAAGGGCATGGGGTTGAGATTCGAACACAGAGTGTTGAATGTTGAAAATGAGATCCAAGGATTGAGACTCTGCGAAAATGCTCACTGAATCTAAATTTCAACATTCAACACTCTGTGTTCGAATCTCAACCTCATGCCCCCATGC
>CAYQFT010000010.1:18438-41636 GCA_964416825.1 uncultured Porphyromonadaceae bacterium | reverse complement strand
CACCTTTCTGCGGTTCGCCTATCAGGATCAGGCTTTTCCGATAGCCTCGGGCCAGACTATCTCTCAGCCTTATACGGTAGCCTTTCAGACGCAGCTTCTTGAATTGCACGACCATCAGAAAGTGCTTGAGGTTGGGACCGGTTCCGGCTACCAGGCTGCCGTGCTGGCTGAAATGGGGGTGCGGGTTTTTACGGTGGAGCGGATCCGTAAACTTTTTATCGATTCTCAAACCCTGCTCCGGCAGCTGGGATACCCGATCAAGTTTTTTTACGGCGACGGGTATGCGGGTCTTCCTACGTACGGGCCTTTCGACAGGATCCTGGTAACGGCTGGTGCGCCTGATGTGCCAGGGACCCTGCTGGGGCAGCTCTCCATCGGCGGAATCCTGGTGGTTCCGGTAGGCGACCGTGATGTTCAGGTGATGACCCGCTGCATCCGCACCGGTGAGGACCAGTATGAAACCACCACCCACGGAAGTTTTGTTTTTGTTCCGATGAAACCCGGCCTTGAGGAGAAGTGACAACCCGGACATGAAGACGCCTTTTTCTTTTTTCAGATGTTTCATTCTGGCGGCCGCCCTCTCCGGCGGCCACATCGTTACCGCCCAGGTACCTACCCTCCGGCTGGCCTTTCATGTGTTTCAAACGGATTCCGGCACCGGTAATTTCCATTCGGATAGCCTCAGGGACGTGATCTTTCTCGGGGATCTGGAGCGATGGATCAATGCAAAGGCAGGGAACCTTGACACGCTTACTCCGCCCGTTACTTCTCCCTATATCCGTGATGCCGGATTCCGGATCCGGATCGATACCGTTTTTTATCACCGCGACAGCCATGCCTGGGACTGCTCGGTGGATATCGATGCCCCCTACATGAGAAGCCGTTATGTAGACCAGGATTCTTCACTCAGCTACCGGCAGAAACACCAGACCCTGCCTGTCTTTATCGGCGGGAATATCTCCGTTGTGGGCGGTCACTCTCGTAACATCGGAGACAAGGGGTATATCGGGATGAGGGGTTTTTATCAGCAATATCTTCAAAATCAATATGATGTGGCGGTTGAGGAGTGTGCAAAGAACCTCCTTCATGAAATCGGCCACACGGTGGGCCTGATACATAACTTCCATGGAGGATCTGCCGGTGATCAGTGTGATACCTGTGAGGATAATGGCTGTCCGGATATCGGAACATCCAATAATATAATGGATTACTGGCCTTCTTACGGGCATGCGCTCTCAGAGTGCCAGACGGCCATTGTCCGCTCCCATCTGAAAGGTGAGAGGGGGAATATTTCCGATGTGCTGGTGAATGACAGCTGTTACCACCTTCCGGGTTTAGTGGAACGAATTGGAGAAGGCGAGAGAGTGGTGGTTTCGGACACGGTTTACCTGCATGGAGACCTGGAGATAGGAAATGGCGGTGAGCTGGAAGTAGATGGTTATCTGTCGGTTGCGGATGGATGCCGGATCACGGTCTTGGAAGGAGGTTGCCTCCGGATTGAGGGCGGAACAATAGGCAATCTCTGCGGTGACTTATGGGAAGGAATCCTTGTGGCAGCCTATGATTCAGCAGGACGAACACCTGTCGTGATACGCAAGAGCGGAGTGATTGAGAATGCCCGCGTGGGGCTGACTTTTGAGGGTCTTGCGGTTCTGAGTGACGAAGATGCGGTTTTCCGGAATAATGTGATCGGTGTGCTGGTCCGACAGGGTGAAACGGCAGTCAGCCTGATCAGGCGGGGCCACTTCCGGACTACCCGGTTGCTGAACAGGCATGAAGAGGGCGCATATCCGGATGTGTTTGTTCGGTCCACCGGCAGAGCGGAGCTGTCGGTTCAGAACTGCAGTTTCGTCAATGAACCGGGAACTTTCCTGTTTAGCCCTGATTCTTGTGGTATCGGAATTGATTTTACAGGCCATAAACTGTCGGTGACGTCTTGTTCCCTTGAAAACCTGGGGGTGGGAATAAGGGCTTCTTCCGACGTTCTCATCGATTGCGGATATAATCAGTTTATTAACAACCGGTGCGGGATTCTGGGTGTGGGTGGCTCCTTCATAACTATTCTGGAGAACCGATTCCTTTTGCAGCGGCTGAATGGGGTACCTACTTATGGTGCAGTATTAAAAGCCTCCGGATCTTTTAACTTTTCCCGCAATGTTCTTGAATCCGAATACGGTTCCGGGCAGATGGCAGGCTTCTGTCTTGAAAACCCGGGAGATGAAAACAGTTATATCGGGTCCAACCTGTTTAAGAACTTGCCGGTTGCGGTATTGGTACACGCTCCTCCGGACATTGAGCAAAGCCTTATGGAATGGGCCCGTGAACCCGGTCGTGATTTTTCGGAACTCCGGCTGGGCCCGATGCTCAGGAAAAACCAGTTCGAACGCACACCGGTCCGCCTGCTGCTGATGGAAGATTCCCTTGTCGGTACGATGATCGGATCTCCGCAGGGTATCAAGCTCACCATCAGGATACATGCTGAACAATGGCCGGTTGGCGGGTATTACTGGTATGATGATTCCTGTCGGCTGACTGCGGTCGGTCCGCTGAACATGGAAACCGTCGCTGTGGAAAGGAAACATGGTTTTTATACCTATTTGAATATGTGGGATGACGGGCCCAGCAGCCTGACTGGTGGCGATATTGACAACCTGAAAAAGGTGCTGATGCAGATCGGCGAGATGGATGCCAACCCGGAGAAGTTCTTTACAACGGATCTGATGAATAATCTTAATGTATTAAAGGATAATCCGATGGCTCTCCGGTCGGCCCGGGTATCCGCCGATCTTCACACGGTAACCAATGGAGGAGCCGCCTGGTACCGGCAGGCCCTTGCCACCATTGCCGGCACATTCACCCTCGCGGATTCAACACTTGTTTCCCTCGGCACCCAACTCACCCCCCCCCTCACTCCCTTAACTCCCCTCACTCCCTTAACTCCCCTCACTCCCTTAACTCCCTCCACTCCCTTAACTCCCTTATCTCTCCATCTCCCCCCCTGGCCTGCCGCAACCTATTACCGATTTCTTGCGGAATCAGATTTTAGTCAACCACACCCTGCATTTGAAATCCGGCCCATTCCGGCTTCAGAGTATATTGCCGTCTATCCCAGAGCGTCCTTTACACCCAATGAGACCTGGCGATACGAGATTTTTTCACCGGACGGAAAGATCATGGCGGCGGGATCGATCAGGGAGTGGCAATCCCTGAAAATTGAAACCAGCGGTTTAGCCGGTGGTATCTATTTTATCCGGATATTTGGCTCCCGAATGAACCTTGGTACGCAACGTTTTACGATAATTCCCAGATGATTGAGCTTAAGCAATTTGCATTTAATCCCTTACAGGTTAATTGTTATCTTCTTTATGAGGAAGGTGGTTCCGGAATCCTGATAGATCCCTCGGCGATCGAGGCTTCTGAACTTGCACGGCTGGATGCTTTTATAAAGGAGCATTCGATAACCCTTGACATGGTGCTTGCCACCCATGGTCATTTTGATCATCTGTTCGGTGCGGGTTCAGTCAGGGACCGGCATCACACCCGTTTCATGATTCACCCGGGGGATGCCAGCCTGGCGGCAAACGCCGCGCAGCAGGCATCAGTTTTCGGGCTGCGGTTTTCCATGCCGGTTCCTGAGCCTGATGGATTCCTTGCCGATGGGCAGATGATTCGGGCAGGGTCCATTTCCCTGAAGGTCATCCCTGTCCCCGGTCATTCACCCGGATGCGTGGCTTTTTATGAAGAAAGCCATGCCTGGCTGTTTACCGGCGATACCCTTTTTGCCGGTTCCATTGGCCGGACCGATCTGCCCGGAGGGGATTTCGACCAGATCACTGATAGTATCCGTACGAGGCTTTTTGTGTTGCCGGATGCCACTGAGGTGTTACCCGGTCACGGTCCGGCTTCCACAATCGGCAAGGAAAAGCGGACCAATCCGTACGTGGGGGAATAACCCTGTTTAATGTCATACTTCTTTATATTTTTACCTTCTTAATTTGTAGTAAAACAATCCGTTTTATATGACCACTGATCAATTCATTTACAGACATATCGGCCCACGGCCGCATGAGATTGACGAGATGCTTGAAAAGGTAGGCTCACGCACCATGGAGGAGTTTATCTCTTCCGTCGTTCCGTCATCCATTCGCATGAAAGAACCCCTGAATCTGGCGCCTGCGCTTACAGAGCAGGAGTATGCAAATCACATTAAGGAGATCGGGCAGAAGAATAAAAAATTCAGGACGCTCATCGGCATGGGGTATTACGGGACGGTATTGCCTCCGGTTATCAAGCGGAATATCCTCGAGAATCCATCCTGGTATACTTCGTACACTCCTTATCAGGCTGAAATTTCCCAGGGCAGGCTGGAAGCTTTGCTCAATTTCCAGACGATGGTGATGGAACTTACCGCCATGCCCATCGCCAATGCGTCGCTGCTCGATGAGGGGACTGCCGCCGCTGAGGCTATGATCATGATGTTTAATTCCCGGTCGAGGGATCTGGTCAAGAGGGATGCAGACGTGCTGTGGATCGACGGGAATATTTTCCCTCAAACGCTTGAGGTGATCAGGACCCGCGCCTTGCCGCTGGGAATCCGGATAGAAGTCTGCAATATTCTAAACACCCGGCTGCACGACAAGGTTTTTGGCATCATTGCCCAATATCCGGCAGGGGATGGGAAAACTTTGAATTTTAAATCGTCGGTTAAGCGGATTCATGAGCTTGGCGGTTTATTTACGGCAATCAGTGACCTCTATTCTCTGGTCCTGTTATCTCCCCCCGGGGAGTGGGGTGCCGACATTGTAGTGGGAACCACCCAGCGTTTCGGTGTTCCCATGGGTTTTGGCGGACCTCATGCTGCCTATTTTGCAACCCGGGAAGAGCTGAAGAGGAGCATACCAGGCAGAATCATCGGAATATCCGTCGACATTCATGGCAACAAGGCTCTCAGGATGGCTTTACAAACCCGGGAGCAGCATATCAAGCGGGAAAAAGCAACTTCAAATATCTGCACTGCACAAGCACTGCTGGCTTCCATGGCCGGGATGTATGCAGTTTACCATGGCCCCGACGGGTTGCTCGAGATTGCAGGTAAAATTCACCGGGCTGCCCATACACTTGAGCTGGAACTCCAGCAATACGGGTATGTTCAGGAGAATAAGGACTATTTTGATACACTTCGCTTCGTACTGCCCGAAAAGGTCAGCCTCAAGCATTTCCAGAAAGTTGCCCTTAAGCACGAGTTTAACTTCCGCTACTTTGACGATGAGACCATCGGCCTGTCGACGGATGAGCTCACCGATCTGGCAGAAGTAAACCGGATTCTGGCTGTCTTTACAGAAGCGGCAGGAAAGCAGCTGCTGCCGGTGAGCGACCTGGTTGATTCAGCGGGTTTTGATCCTGAGTTTGCCCGGACAACCAACTTTCTGGTTGAACCATGCTTCAATAGATATCAGTCGGAAACGGAGATGATGCGCTATATCAAAAAACTTGAAAGGCGCGATATTTCTTTGACCCATTCCATGATCCCGCTGGGGTCCTGCACCATGAAACTTAATCCCGCCAATGCCATGTTTGCCTTGTCGTGGGATGAGTTTGCCGGTGTGCATCCTTTTGTTCCACAGGATCAAGCCGGCGGTTATCAGCAGCTGATCCAGGAACTGGAAACGGCTTTATGCGAGGTCACGGGTTTTTCTGCTATTTCTTTTCAGCCGAACTCCGGAGCATCCGGTGAATATGCAGGGTTGATGGTCATTAACCGCTATCATGAGTCAAGGGGTGAGACCAACCGGAATGTTGTTTTAATTCCCGCGTCAGCTCATGGAACCAATCCTGCCAGTGCTGTAATGGCCGGCGGAAAGGTTATAGTTGTCAAGTGCGATGAGAGCGGAAATGTGGATCTGGATGACCTGCGTGTAAAAGCCACAGAGAATGCACCAAATCTCGGAGCATTCATGATCACCTATCCTTCCACTCACGGGGTGTTTGAGACTGAAGTCAGAACGATGGCTGATATCATTCATGCCAACGGCGGGCTCGTTTATATGGATGGGGCCAACATGAATGCACAGGTTGGACTTACCAAGCCGGCCCTGATCGGGGCCGATGTGTGCCATCTGAACCTGCACAAGACATTTGCGATACCTCACGGTGGGGGCGGCCCAGGAGTAGGCCCGATTGGAGTGGCTCAGCATCTGGTGGATTTTCTTCCTTCCCATCCGGTGATTCCGGTGGGTGGGCCTATGGGAGGCGTGATATCCTCGGCTCCGTATGGCAGTGCGCTGGTGCTCACCATTTCCCATGCCTACATACAGATGCTGGGTTCTGAAGGGCTCACTATGGCAACCAAAATGGCGATACTGAATGCCAACTATCTTGTTGCCCTTTTAAAAGGTCACTACTCAGTACTGTTTACCGGTGCCAACGGGCGGGTTGCACACGAGTGCATCCTGGATTGCCGTGACTTCAAGGCACGGACTGGTATTGAAACTTCAGATATTGCGAGAAGGCTCATGGACTATGGCTTCCATGCACCCACACTCTCGTTCCCCGTGCATGAAACGCTGATGGTGGAGCCCACGGAGAGCGAATCCAAGCAGGAGCTTGACCGCTTTGCCGAGTCCCTTATATCCATCCTGTTTGAAATATCGGATGTTGAGATGGGTATTACCGATGCTGATAATAACGTGCTGAAAAATGCCCCGCATACAGCCCTGCATATCGGCGATGATACCTGGAGCCATCCTTATGGCAGAATGAAAGCGGCTTTTCCGCTGCCCTGGGTAGTTGAAAACAAATTCTGGCCTTATGTAGGTAAGATAGACAATGCGTTTGGCGACCGGAACCTGGTCTGCTCGTGTAAAGGACTTGACGAATACTAGCAAAAAAAACCGCCGCTGAAAAGCGGCGGTTTTTTTAATTCCTTCTTGGCACTTACCATCGGTAAATATATTCCCAGTTGCGATAGCCTTCGTAATCCATGTACCAATCCTCCCCTTCACCGCCACCATAATAAGCCCATTCCTTGAATCTCAGATATCCGTTCATGATATCCTTTTTCTCAATGATGTAGTCAAATTGGACCGGGATGCTTAGCGCCCAGGGCAAACCATATTTTGTTTGGTAATAATACCCCTCTTCAGGTCTTGAGGCATCATCCTCGGTACCGAACAGGCCTCTGTCCATCAGATCTGTCGGGGCTGCACCCGGAAAATGGATTTCATGTTTCCGGTTGTCGCGTCGGAAAATAAATGCATTGAATTTCGATAAATCAACCTCTTCCGGATTCATAGGCTCCCTGAAGGTTATAATGAGGTTAGTTATATGAGGATCTACATGCGGGTAGCCCATGGAAGTATTGATTCCAGGACTCCCCTGACCGGGATGGGTCAGAAGTTTGTAAGCATCGTCAAAGAAAATGATTGTAGCAAGTTTTTGTCCCTTTTCTGTGCCATTTTCATCAAAATAGAGGCCATCTGCGGTTATCTGATTATCGTTTTTAACCGAAGATATATAATCAGGAGAGAACCCCATCTGGATTCCAAATCCATTGCGCAGACTGGCTCCGATCGCCCTTACCTGTGTCTGGAAACTAATGTCAACGACATTGTTTTTAGCATTACTGATCCGGTTTACCCGAAAATCCAGGACAAGGTCATTGAAGTCGAAATCGCCGATAGAAGGCCACATATCTTCGAATGCGCAGGTTCCCATTTGCTCTTCAGAAGGGAAAAAATCATTGAAAGCTCTTTCTCTGTCGTAGGGATATCGGTCCTCATAGTCAAGCACCCCGTCACCATCGCGGTCATCCGTTGCATCGCCGGCGGTAACAAATGCGTTGTCAAAGTCGACTGTACCATTGGAGTTAACCCAATAAAGGATCTCGCAGGCTACCGTGCCGGCAGGCATAGTACCGACTACTGTCATGCTGGTCCAATCCTTTCCGGGATTATAATTGTAGCAATAAAAGAAATCCAGATAATTGCCATATTCATCACGGGGGATCAGGTACAGGTATATATATTGGTCCTGATTGTCACCACGGATGTCCGAGGAAAACAGAACGTTTTGACCCGGCGCCGACTTGATCAGCTGGGCGATCCCGCCATAAGTCCAAGTGTCCGATTTAATTCTGAGAAAACTGTTGCCATCCTCAGATACAATTGAAGCATACTTCCTGACCTCATTGGTCGAATACCAGTTTCCATCGACCGACATTGGGGAGTTCCACCACTCCTGTTGCCCTAATTTATCGTCAGAAAAAGAGGGGTTCCCGATAACATTACCAGAACCCGATTTGGCTTTTTTTCCAGATGCCGCCAATATTCTGTTTAACATAACGGGCGCACCCTTGATGGAATCAGGAGCGGTTCTTCCATACCCAACATTATAGTTTACTCCGAATTTTGCTACGGTTGATTTTAGCCCGGAGGTTTCCAATGATAGTTCTCTCATGCCGGCAAAACTCTTGACAAATAGTTTCTCCGTGGCGGTGGTAACTGTAATGTCTTGTTCATATTTGCCGGTTTTGTCAGCTGCTCCGGTCTTAATAACCTGGCCCGGCTGGCCTTCCGGGGTTGCATCCATAATCTCCACAAGCCGGTAGGTGGCAGAATAGCTTACCGTTGAAGGGAGTTGGATCGAAACGGTCACGGTTTTGGTTGTTTCGAACTTGAATCCCTCGGGAACAGTGAGTTCCTTCATGGTTTTCACTTCATCGATGTTGTCCGGTTTTTTTGTGCAAAAGGTGCAGGAGAGGATTAAACTGGACAAGATCAGGGTGTTTCTTAAAGTGCTTTTCATATCAGGATATAATGATTTAAAGACGGGGATAAATATAAACTGATAGTGATCATTAAAGTGGATTGAATACGGAAAAGATATAATAGGATGATGTTAACAACAAAACAGGAGGACTTTCGGTCCTCCTGTTTTGTTTACGCGCAGCATGAGTTACTGCCTGGTCAGATTAAGCTGAAGACACCACTCTGTCTTAGGGTAGCATTCACAATAGTATAACCTGATACTCTGAGTGTGATTCACGTGGTACATAAAAGTTCTGCAGGTTGATTCCTCCATCCAACCATTGTTACCCCAGTGATGGGTCTGGTCAAGCTTGATCTCTATGTCCTGCATGCTGAGTGGAGGAAAGGATCCTTTCACGGATTTAACACTTTTTTCGCTGGTCATGATATCCACCAGTTCCATGGAAAAGGCGCCTGCGGCGTCAATGGTGACATTGACCCGCATCAGGCCGAGTCCGAAATCGATTGGCCCGCCGGTCCAGGCCCCGATATAGGGAGCCGGTGCCGGAGTGACACTTATTGTAAAATTTTTGGTAGTACCATCTTCAGCTGTAACCGTATAGATAACCGGCCCCGCAAAGTTCGTGGGGTTCCCGGCAGAAGGGCTAAGGATAGCCCGTGGCGATATTTCTATCGTAGGCACAAGAATGGTGACATCAGTACCGAAAGCAATTTCGGTCAGAATCTCTGTTCCGCTGATTTCACCCATGTAGTTTCTGTCAAGCTGCGGATTTTTACTGGCCTCAAAAATCAGGGAGAGGATCTCCTTTTTAGCTGACAGCTCCTCTTTTTTACAAGAGGACATAAAGACCACCCCCGGCAACAGGAGTAGGGCCAGAAAGAAAAACTTCCTAACCATGGCTGATAAGTTTAAGAAATGAAATTACCGCGTCATAGCATCCTCAAGCAGGATGCCGAAAAGCTCATTGAGACTCAGGCCGCTGATTGAGGCCTGCTTTGGGATGATGCTGTGCTTTGACATACCCGGTACGGTGTTCACTTCCAGGAACCAGGGGACATCGCCGACCAGGATATAGTCCATTCGCACTACACCCCGACAATCCAATAAATCGTAAATACGTGAGGAAAGGTCCTGTACGGACCGTGCGGTTTCTGCCGGAATCCGCGCCGGGGTAATTTCATCTGACATCCCCGGTGTGTACTTGGCTTCGTAATCGAAAAACTCTTTTTTACTGATGATTTCAGTGACAGGAAAGACCTCTTTCCTGGTTTGGGTTTTAAAGAGTCCGCAGGTCACCTCGGTACCGACCAGCAGTTTCTCAATAATGACTTCCCTGTCTTCACCGAAAGCCTTGTGGAGGGCGGGCAGGATCTCATCCGGGTCGTCAACCCTGGAGGTTCCGCAGCTGGATCCCCCATTGTTGGGCTTAACGAAAAACGGCAATCCCAATTGATTCGTAATGAAGTTTACATCTGCTTCCTGTTCTTGTCGCAGAAGCATCGACGGGGATACCCGTATGCCGCGCTGCATAAGGAACTGGTTGCAGTAAAACTTGCTGAAAGTGAGGCTGCTGCTAAAAGACCGGCATCCTGTAAAAGGCAGGCCGATCAGCTCAAAGTAGGCAGGAAGGATCCCGTTCTCACCGGGTGTTCCATGTATGGAGTTAATAACAGCATCGAAGTTTTTTACCTGGCCATTTGGTTTCCAGGAAAAGTCATGACGATTAACGGGGTGCCTGGTGCCATCTATATCCCTAACAAACCATCCATTCCGGCTGATTTCAACAATATGGGCATCATAAAGGGCGGTATCAAGGTGGGCCAGGATATTTTCAGCACTTTTCAGGGAGATTTCATGTTCCGAGGAGTCTCCCCCGGCTGCGATGGCAATTTTTAAGAGCTTGTTCGTCATGGAGTTGGATTAAGCAGGTTTAAGGCTGCTCTCCGGGTGAATGTACGGATTTTGGCCTTCGAATGTTGCATTATCAGGGTTAAATATCCTGTGTCCGGCCTGCCAGATAAGTTCTCCATCTCCGGATCACCTGTTCCATGTCATCCGGCAGGTCGGAATTGAACTGCATCCACTGTCCGGTATCCGGATGTGTAAAGCCCAGCTCCTTGGCATGCAAAGCCTGACGGGGCAAGATCTTGAAGCAATTATCGACAAACTGCTTATATTTTGAAAAAGTGGTTCCCTTGAGAATCTCACTTCCTCCATAATCGGAGTCGTTGAAGAGCGGATGCCCGATATGCTTCATGTGAACCCTGATCTGGTGGGTGCGGCCGGTTTCGAGCCGGCATTCAATTAGGGAGATGTAACCAAGGTCTTCCAGTACCCGGTAATGGGTTATGGCTCGCTTTCCCTGGGTGTCATCGGGAAAAACGGTCATGACCTGCCTGTTTTTAGGGCTTCTTCCGATATACCCGTCGACGGTTCCCTGCGATTCCTTGGGGATTCCCCATACCAGAGCCTGATAAACCCGGTAGGAGGTTTTATCGAAAAACTGTTTTCCGAGATGACTTTTCGCTTTTTCAGTTTTCGCCACTACCAGGAGACCAGAGGTATCCTTGTCGATCCGGTGAACCAACCCGCCGCGGTTATCTTCCGCGGAGAAAATATCCAGGTCGCGGTATCTGTAGGCGAGGGCGTGGACCAGGGTTCCAGAGAAATTTCCGTGGGCAGGGTGCACAACCATGCCCGGACTCTTGTTCACCACAAGGAGCGTATCGTCTTCATAAACAATGTTCAGCGGGATGTCCTCCGGGATCAGCTCGTAGTGTTTCCGGGGGTAGGAGAGCATTACGGTGATTACGTCACCCGGCTTCACCTTGTAGTTGGCCTTTACCACCGCATCATTGACCAGGATGCAGCCTGCGTCGGCGGCGGCCTTGATCTTTGAACGGGAGGTTTCGCTCAGCCGGTGCAGAAGGAACAGGTCGATACGCAGGAGCGACTGCCCGGGATCTGCAACAAACCGGAAATGCTCAAATAACTCCGCCTGCTCTTCGATCTCGTCGAGGTGAAGCCACATTTTAGTCATGAAGGATCATGATTTTCTGGCGGGCAAGAATGCCCGACTGTGACCGTATCAGGATCATGTATATCCCTCCGGGGAGATCGTTTACACTGATCTGCCTGATGGCTTCCGGTTTCTGAAGGTCGAAAACTTGCCGGCCTTGCATATCGGTCAGTGTGATCCTGGTTGTGGAAGGTTGATCGGAGTAATCGATAAAAATTCTGTCAGAAGCCGGGTTGGGATAGAGGTTTGCCCGATTGGCCGCACTGGCGGCAGAGGGACCCGGATCAACGCCGCTTTTTCTGGATTTGTTTGCAAAAACCGGACGCATCATCAGTGAACCTTCAAAAGAAGTGGTTTGCCAGGTGCCGCTTATATTGTACAGTATATCCTCCCGATGGTTGTTTTGCCGGTCAAACCCGATATTCAGAAAATCAGCGGTAGTCTGTATCCATCCGACATAGAAATTGGATGGAACAACCTGAGCGGTATCGAGTTTGATTGTCTGGAATTCATTGATCCCGTTATACTTTGGTATTGCTCCCGTTTGAGCGTAAATCAGTTCTCCCGGCTGCCCCCCGTTGTCGGACCACACGGCGAGCTGGAAGTACTTGCGGCTGGCGTCGGCAAAACTGCGGTTGAAAAACAGGTTAACTGCGACGAGGGAGTCTCCTTCGTTCAGATTCTGGAACCGACAGGCCAGTTTGGCCGCTTTGGTGCCCTCCCCGGTTATCCCGTATCCAGCTTCGGCCGAACCGTCATCGTAGGCGTAATAGTTGGTAAAGGTCTGCTGCACCGTTAGCCTGTCATTGGCGGGTATTTGGTCGGGGTTGGCCTGGTTAATATCGAGCGTTACGTTAAAAAGGGCAGAGTCCCGTTCAGATGAGGCAAATCCGAAGTTAAAAGGCACATCGTATTTCAGAGTCTCAAAAGCCTTAATCTCATCGGGGGCTATTGGGAGAATAAATATTGAAGACGGATCATAAACGGATTCGATATTCAGTGTTGGCTCATATCCTCTTCTGTCGATTGAATTGTTTTGCATCTGGATCTGGAAAAAGGTCCGCACTCCTGATATTCCCAAAATCCGAAAATGCTCCCAGGGCATCGCAGTATATTTCAACAGCAGGGAACCGACCGGTTCTGTAAGGGAAAGATCGGGCATAATCGTATCATTGTACCGCCGGTTTCGGTTCAGATAAACATAATCCAGGTTCCAGTGGTCGGCATTAACTTTAAGACTGGGCTCGGGAGCCGGGGCTAAGGAGGCATAATTCCTGAAGCGGAACCGGAATCCATCCTGCAGAAACCGCGAGTCGGAGATATTGATCATAACCATTCTGAAGTCCCTGACGGCTGTTCCCGGTGAACTCCAGGTACGGTACCAGCGTCCTGAACCAGGCGCAAAGAATTCCAGAACCAATGAGTCATCAGGTTCCGGCGCATCGCCTAACCCCTGAGGCTGATAATAAAAACTCAGATAAACCGATGTATCGCCGGGGTAATACAGGTTAATGGGAGCGGAGGAAAGCGCATCAGCTAAAAAGGAGGCTACTGTTGCATCTGTATATATTTTCCCGGTTGAATCCATCATATCGAGGGTAGCTACCCCATAGGTCGGCTGGCCTGTGCAAAAGGAGTTGTTTATGAGTGCGTTATGATCGGTCCACCTGCTGGCTTCGGGGAAAGGTTTTGCCGTACTGAAGTCGTCGAGGAAGGGCAGGCCGAGCGTTTCAGGACCGCCGGTTTTGAGCAGCGGGGAGAGGACGGCTTTTTGCAGTTCCGGATAGGATACCACTGAGGTAAGCCGTTCCTGAGCGTACACCTGAAAGACAGAAATGCATGCGATGAGAAGAAAGATACTTCGTGTTTTTCCAAATGTCATTTTCATGGATCTATAAGTGGGGATTCCCTCTCAGGGTATCTTGCTGCAGTGCGGTTGTGTCAATCTGCAGGAGGCGGAGTGAGTCAACCGATAGCCAAATATCGATGGATGTTCCAAGCCGGGCCTGGTTTCCAACGTTCGGGTACTGCTTGAAAATCTTCGCACGGGCGCTGTCAACGGAATTCACCACCGTCGAATCATACATGATGCCGCCAAGATAAAAGAAGTTGTTCATGGAGATGATCCGGGCTGTTTCCTTGCCGATGCCAAGAAGGTTCGGCACCATGGACCGTTCATTGCTAAGCCCCTGGCCAATTACCAGCGTGATTCCTGATCCTTTGGGTATCGGTGAGCCCGGAACTATGGGGGTGCCGTTGAATTTTTGTTCGATCACATAGGTTGGAGCAAAATAGGGGACGTATTCCGTCTTTTCCACGATAAGCCCGGCACTGGTGAGAACGCGCTCGGCCTGGCGGAATGGCATGTCGAAAGCCCTGGGCATCTTGATGATCTCGGGCTGCCAGGCGTTGATGATCAGGAATATCTTACGGTTTTTCTTAACATAGGATCCCGGATCAGGGAACTGATCGAGTATGATTCCGCGGGGTTTGTCGTTAACATGGGTCGAATCCTGAATCAGCCAGAAGAGGTTGTTCTGGGCACAAAACTTATCAGCCTGGGTCAATGTCATGCCTGAAAAATCAGGGATGCGGATTTTCTTGCCGTGGCCGGTATAGAAAAAGAGGCTGATCTGTACAAGAATAACCAGCCCTATCGTAATGAGGACAGCAAACAGCACATTTTTCCAGAAAAGCCGGCTGATCAGAAATTGCCCGAGGGTTGACTTCATAATGATTTGAACTGCTTAGTAAACGGCTCGTCAAAGATAAAATTATCTCACGGAATGACTTAATGCACTTTCAATGTGTTATAAAGTGTATCCCGCTCAATGGCAACATATCCCGCGTTGCTTATGAGGGTTATCAGTTCCTCTTCCGACATGGCAGGATTCTGGTCCTCCGCTCCGGCCATTGAGTAGATTCTCGTGGTATCCTCAATGGTCCCGTCCAGGTCGTCAACCCCGTATGACAGGGAAAGCGAGGCCATCTCCTTTCCAATCATCGGCCAGTAGGCTTTGACATGGGGAAAGTTATCGAGATAGATCCTGGCTACGGCGAAATTCCGCAGATCCTCGATGGAGGAGGTTTCTCCAACGATACCCAAAGGGTTATTGGCTTTCCGGTATTTGAGCGGAATGAAAACCTGAAAACCGGAGGTTCTGTCCTGCAAAGATCGCAGCCGTTCCAGATGGTCGATCCGATGCTCATAGGATTCAATGTGCCCGTATAGCATGGTGGCATTGGTTGGAATGCCTGCCTGGTGGGCTGCCTCATGAATGCCAAGCCAGGTCTCTGAATCGGACTTATCGGGACAAATCGTTTTTCTGATGGTTTCATCAAAGATCTCAGCGCCGCCGCCTGGAATGGCGTCAAGTCCTGCGGCTTTCAGCCTTCTAAGGCCTGCATCAGGGGTGATCCTGCTCTTCTTAAACATGAAATCCAGTTCCACCGCCGTAAAAGCCTTGATAAATAATCCCGGATTTGCCTGTCTCACGGCACGCAGCATCGATTCATAATACTCCAGGTCGCGGTGCGGGTGAACCCCTCCGACAATATGCACTTCAGTGACACTTTTATTGCGGAACCGGTCAATCTCTGCCAGAATTTCTTCCGGGGTCATTTCCCAGGCCCCCTCCTGGTTGAATTTTCTGGAATAGGAGCAGAAACGGCAATTGTGTATGCAGATATTGGTCGGTTCAATATGGAAGTTCCGGTTAAACCAGACGGTGTTTCCGTTCATCCTGTTCCTGACAATGGTTGCCAGCCGGGCGAGATATCCTAATCGGGCCTCCTGGTATAGGAAGAGACCCTCATCCGCGGATATTCGCGTGCCGGTCATTACTTTATCCTGAATTGTCAGAAACCTGGAGTCCTGTTCTTCTGTCATGCCCTGTAAAATCGCCTGATTAGGCCTGCAAAGGTACGATAAAAGTGCATTTGGGCGAGCGCTGATCTTTTCTGATATTTGCCGTATGCCCGCAAGCCCAAACAGGAAAACAGCCATTATCATCGGAGCCGGTCCGGCCGGTCTTACCGCTGCGTATGAACTTTTAAAGCGGACCGATATTCTTCCGGTTATTTTGGAAATGAGCGATGATGTCGGCGGAATTTCCAGAACGGTAGAGTATCGCGGAAACCGCATGGACATTGGCGGGCATCGCTTTTTCTCGAAATCCGACCGGGTTATGGACTGGTGGCAGGAGATGCTTCCGGTGGAGGCCGGGGTCGCTGAAACTGTTCAACTCCGATATCATAACCGCGGTAAGGCCCTCGGACTAAATCCGGAGGGACCCGATCCGGAGAAGACAGACCGGGTAATGCTTGTCAGGGAAAGGCTTTCCCGGATTTTCTACGGCCGCAAGTATTATAGTTATCCGATCCGGCTTAACGGGCAGACCATCCGGAATCTGGGGCTCCGGCGCATTATCAGGATTGGATGGTCCTATGCCGCCGGACGGCTGAGACCTGTAAAACCAGAGCTGACCCTCGAAGATTTTTTTATCAACCGTTTTGGCAAGGAGCTGTATCTTACTTTTTTTAAGGATTATACCGAAAAAGTGTGGGGAGTTCCCTGCAAAAACATTAAGCCTGAGTGGGGTGCCCAACGGATAAAAGGTTTGTCTGTAACCAAAGCCCTCTTCCATGCGCTGAAATCCATTTTTCCCCGAGATGTGTCCGTCAGGCAGAAAGAGATTGAAACCAGCCTGATCGACCGGTTCCTCTATCCAAAGTTTGGCCCGGGCCATCTCTGGAAAGAGGCCGCATCGAGAATTGAGCATATGAGCGGAGAAATACGCACCGGTTATCGTGTAAATGGCTTCGAATGGACCGATGGCAGGGTGGTTTCCGTGAAGGCAACCTGCCTGGCAGACGGACAGGAACATGTGTTTGAAGCCGACTGGGTTTTTTCCACGATGCCAGTCAGGGACCTGATTGCCGGAATGGGAGAGAAGGTTCCGCCGTCCGTGCGGGAGGTTTCGGATGGGTTGATTTACCGAGATTTTATCGCCATCGGTCTGCTCTACAGGCGGATGACTCCGTGCCCGGTTGGGTGTGAAGGCCGGAACCGGATTCCTGATAACTGGGTATACATCCAGGAAGCCGACGTTAAGGTGGGCAGGGTGCAGGTTTTCAATAACTGGAGCCCTTATCTGGTGAAGGATCCGGATACCGTGTGGCTTGGACTGGAGTATTTCTGTCAGGAAGGGGATAATCTGTGGAGCCTTTCAGATAGCGAGCTGATCCGGTTGGGTATGGAGGAAATGGAAAAAATCGGGTTCTGTGAGAGGAGTGAGTACCTCGATGGCACAGTTGTCCGAATGGCCAAAACGTATCCTGCTTATTTCGGCACCTACGAAAGGCTGCCGGAGGTCAGGACTTTCGCGGATTCTTTTAAAAACCTGTTTTTGCTGGGCAGAAATGGCATGCATCGATATAACAACCAGGATCACAGTATGCTAACAGCCATGACTGCTGTTGACCTGATCGTTGCGGGTTCGGATGATAAAGCGCCGGTGTGGGCGGTCAATACCGAAGAGGATTA
The DNA here is from genome assembly GCA_964416825.1 of uncultured Porphyromonadaceae bacterium. Lineage (GTDB taxonomy): Bacteria > Bacteroidota > Bacteroidia > Bacteroidales > UBA12481 > UBA12481. The sequence goes on along the minus strand of CAYQFT010000010.1, from coordinate 24,306 downwards.
TCATGAAGAAGCTGCTAAATAATGGTTATGCACTTCCGGCAGCGCTGGTTGCTGTCGTGGTAGTCATACTTTACGCAGTTTTCCGCATTCCCGGCGGTGAAGGTTTTAATCCCAGTGATGACGGAGTGGTACTGGCTCAAAGCTGGCGGATACTCCTGGGCGAAATTCCTCACCTCGATTTTATCTCCCTGCGTCCGGCCGGTTCCGGCTACATGCACCTCCTTGATTACTTACTGCCGGGTCCCCTTGCGGTTTCATCGCGATGGCTTGTCCTGATCGAGTACATTATCTACTCGTTATTAATAACATTTTTCTTGATAGAAGAAATTTTCGGGGCCGCCCGGAACCGAAAAGGTGTCTGGCTGATGGCTTCGGCAGGTTTGCTTTCGGTGCTGCTGAATATAAATCACTATAACCTGTTTTCATGGACCACTATAGATGCCCTTTTCTGGATGTCGGTGGCGTTGTTTGCCTGGTCGCGATATAAAGCCTCTGGTCCTGGGCACTTGCACGGGTGGTTATTTCTTTCCGTGGCCGGATCCGTTATTGCCGCATTGTGCAGACAGACCTTTGCTTTGCCGGCAGCGGTGCTACTTGTGTTTGTCTTTTCCCGGCTAATTTGGCAAAAGAGCCGGATAGGCTGGCTGGCTGCTGCAGCGGGGCTGATCCCGGGAGCGGCCTATCTGGTACTGATATTTGCAACGGGGTCGTTATCTGATTTTGTCAGCCAGATGACCGGACGCACGGAGGTGTGGGAAACCGGCTTTGTGAGCTTTGCCCGTAATTTCTGGAACTCTCCGGTCGCAGTATTGCTTGCTCTGGCTCTCCTTACCCGGCTGATATTCATATGGCTTACAGAATCGGGTAGAAAAACAGTGCAAATAATGAACATTTTAACTACTCAAAAATATGTCATATTAATTACTCAGGTCGTTGTTTGCTTTTTAGTTTTCATCTGGCCGGAGCGATTGTTCTATCTGTCATTCACTCTTTTCTGGCTCCTGACTGTCGGCGTGGTACTGGCCAATATCGGAACAGAGAAACCACAAGGAACCAATGCAGCGATTCTGTGGATTTTACTGCTTGCCTGGACTTCCTCAATTTCTCTCGGTGACAATGCTCCGGTCTTTGCATCGGGTATGCTGGCATCGGCGACCCTGCTTCTCCTGCTGCAGGATTTGATGCCGGGACTGGCTGGCCGGTCCGGAAGATGGGTGCTTGCCTTGGGTATGATTCTGCTGCCGGTTTTGGCAGCCCTTTCGATTTATGCCCAGAAGGAAAACAATTACCGGGATTTGCCCTCCGGCCAGCTTACGGCCGATGGTGGAACCGTGTTTAATGATCTGAAAGGGATTCGTCTGAATCCTGATGTCCATGATTATCTGGGCGATATTTCACGTATATATAAAGAACTTGGCTCACCTGCCGGGCGATTTGCTGTTTGGCCCAACAATGCTCTGGTTTACAGATTTCTGGATAGTCCGAATCCGTTTCCGCTCGATTGGATGCAGCAGGCGGAATTTGCAGGAAATGAGGAACGGCTGATGCGTGAGGTTGATAGGTTGCTGCGCAGCCGGGATCTTTTTGTTCTGGTTGAAAAGTTTAATGCCAAGTGGATTGCGCGGGAACGGATTCCGCTCAATACGGAATCGTCTGATTATCCCTATTTCCGTCTGCTGAATTCACTCGCAAAGGAATTGCCTGTTGATAGCCAATGGTTCAGGGTTTACGCCACAAAATAAAAATCCCCGCCGGTCAGGCAGGGATTACAATATCTATATCAGGACAGATCTAGTATCTTTTCAGATTGGGTTCGTCGGAAACGGTGAGTTTCTTCCGTCCTTTTGCACGCCTGGCAGCCAAAACAGCGCGTCCACCAACGGTTGCCATTCTCTCACGGAAACCATGTTTGTTCTTCCGCTTGGTGTTTGAGGGTTGAAATGTCCTTTTCATTATCGTGTCTCTTTAACGTGAATATCCCTGAAAATTGGTTTGCAAAGTTAAATATTATTTGATAAAAACAAAACCAAACTCAATGAATCAGGTGATAGGGAGAAAAATTATTTTTTTTGTTTCGAAGTAAGGTTCTTCAAAATAGTCCGATATCGGTACAACTCTCACACGGCTGCCGAATGGTTCCAATTCCGGCTGCAGTTCTCCTCCTTTCAGATAGATGATGCCGTTGGGGATCTCATTGAAGCCTCCGGGCTTAATTTTGTCTTGAGTCCAGGCAACGAATTCCGGAAGGCTTGTAACTGCCCGGCTTACCACAAAATCAAATCCCGGGGTGATATTCTCTATGCGCCCGTTAAAGGAAGTGACATTGAGGAGGCCGGTCTCTTTTACCACAGCCTCAACCACGGTGATTTTTTTAGCGATTGAGTCGGCCAGGGTAAATTTTACATCAGGGAAAAGAATGGCGAGGGGGATACCGGGAAAGCCACCCCCGGTTCCCGCATCCAATATGCTGGTGCCGGGCCTGAAGGTGATGAATCTGGCGATGGCCAGCGAGTGCAGTACGTGGTGCGTATAGAGGTTCTCAATATCCTTTCGGGAAATGACGTTTATGCGTTCATTCCACATCCGGTAAAGGCTCCCGAGCCTGGAGAGCTGCTCGAGCTGAAGCCGGCTGAGTCCGGGGAAATGGCTGGCAACCGTTTTCAAATTAAACCTCTTTGGCTTTAATAATCTGATAAAGGAGGTCCTTTGCGCGGAACAGCTGCGCCTTGACTGTTCCCAGGGGCAGGTTGAGGGTCTCTGCGATCTCCTCGTAGGAATATTCCTCGAAATAACGAAGCTGGACGAGCCTGCAATATCGGGGTTTAAGCTGGTTGACCACCATTTTGAGCAGTTCGGTTTTCTGCTTCTGAATCATCTCTTCTTCGGGATCGGGCGTATCAGACTGAAGCTGGAGAGGGGTATCATCTTCAGAGTCACGGCCCTGACTGTCGATGGAAATGACTTTGTTGTGCTGTTTTCTGATATAGTCAATCGCATTGTTGTTGGCTATTTTGAACAGCCAGGTGCTGAAGGCATAATCCGGCTCATAATTGCCCAGGTTTTTAAAGGCTTTGCCGAAGGCTTCAATGGTGAGGTCTTCTGCGTCATCCTTATTATGAACCATCTTAAGAAGCATGTAATAAACAGAATCCCAATAGCGGCTGAGGAGGTCGGCATAGGCATGCTGATCTCCCTTCTGTGCTTTTTCGACGAGAAGGTAATCCAGTTTAGCCCTGTTTGATAATTCTGAGAACATTACCAGTTAAATCTTTTATCCTTTTTTAGCGATGTTTTCAGCATCAGGTAACCTGAGATTGCTGGCATGAAAAGGTCATAAATAATTGAAAAGAGCCATATTCCTTTTTCTCCCAGTTTTTTAATGGTCAGTTTAAAGATCCAGAGGTGCATGATCCACCTGAAAAGCAGGAGCAGGATCAGGTACCCCGGTAATTTCCAGAGCGACAGGAGAACGATGATACTCAGGTAAAAATATTCCCTTGAGATCACTTCCGTAGCAATAGTTAGCTTGTGCTTCCAGTGGTAATGGGTGCCGGCCGTGAGATGCCTTCTTTTCTGGCGGAGCCACTGGTTGAAAGTCACCATCGGCTCGGAGTAGGTGAAGCTGTCGGGGTGGAATTCAACCGCTGTATTGGTTGCTGTGGCGGTCTGATTGACGAAGAGGTCATCGTCGCCCGACTGCAGATGTAGCTGGTTGGCGAATCCTTTGTTATTGAAGAAAAGGGACCGCCGGTAGGCGAGGTTGCGCCCGACACCCATGTAGGGTTTGTGCCGGATGGTAAAGCTCAGGTATTGCTGTGCAATCCAGGCCGTATCGGTGCGGATGAATTTGTTGGTAAACCCCTTCCTCCGTTCATAGGCACCGTATCCCAGAATAATCTCCCGGCGCGGCAGGAAATGGGCCTGCATCTTTTCAATCCAGTGCGGACTGGCAGGCCTGCAATCGGCATCGGTAAAGAGAAGCTGGTCGTATTTTGCAGCCTTGATACCGATGGTTTGCGCAAGTTTTTTTGCATGGGGGTAGGGGTGGGTATGCTCTATATTCGTTACATACAAGTGGGGATACTTCTTTTCAAATTCTGCCAGGATCTCGGGGGTTTCATCCTTCGATCCGTCATTGACCACAACCACCTGAAATTCCGGATACTCCTGTTCGAGTATAAGCGGCAAAAAGTTCCGGAGGTTCTCCGCCTCGTTTTTGGCACAGATAATCACGGTTACCGGATCCTGTGTGGTTTTAACGACTTTCGGGGTGTACCGGTGGATCTGGAGGTAATAACCGAAATAGAACCAGGCCTGGATGATGAAGGCCACAACGGCGAGACCGGCGAGCGAAACAAAAAGAAAATCGGTCCAATGATCAAATGAGATGTGAAATAAGTCGGTAAGTATCTGAATCATAGATCAAAAGAGTCATAAACAAAAGGTACCGAGCGGATCGGCTCCCAAAGATAGTCTTAAAAAGCAATATCTTTGCCATTTTCCCGATACATGAAATTCCAGATTCAGTCAACAGACAGCCGAAGCCAGGCACGTGCCGGATCCTTTTCAACGGATCATGGTTTGGTTGAGACGCCGGTTTTTATGCCGGTGGGCACGGGTGCAACCGTTAAGGCTGTTCATCAGCATGAACTGACCGATGACATCAACGCACCGGTGATTCTGGGGAACACCTACCATCTGTACCTCAGGCCGGGAACGGCGGTTCTTAAGGAAGCAGGCGGCTTGCACCGGTTCATGAACTGGAACCGAACCATCCTTACTGACAGCGGCGGGTATCAGGTTTTCAGCATGGCGGCCAACAGGAAACTGACTGCAGAAGGGGCATGGTTCTCTTCCCATATTGACGGATCGCGCCATCTATTCAGCCCAGAGGGGGTGGTGGATATCCAGCGCCTGATCGGAAGCGATCTGACCATGGCTTTTGATGAGTGCACTCCCTGGCCCTGCGAGGAAAAGTATGCCCGCGATTCGATGGAACTGACGCACGACTGGCTGGTTCGCGGGATTGCCCGTTTTCGGGAAACAGAGCCTCTTTATGGACATGAGCAGTATTTTCTCCCGATCGTGCAGGGAAGTGTTTTTGCAGATCTGAGGAAAAGATCGGCTGAATTCATTGCCCGACAGGATATGCCGGCCAACGCGATCGGCGGGCTTTCAGTCGGTGAGCCGGTGGACATGATGTACGAGATGATTGAAGTAGTCAACAGCATACTTCCGGCGGATAAGCCACGTTATCTTATGGGCGTGGGCACACCGGTCAACCTGCTGGAGGCAATCAGTCGCGGGGTGGATATGTTCGACTGCGTGATGCCGACACGAAATGGCCGGAACGGAATGCTTTTTACTGCCAACGGAATCATGAACATCAAAAACGAGAAATGGAAGTTCGATTTTTCACCGCTCGATGAAGAGGGAAGTTCAGTGGTTGACCACAGTTATTCAAGGGCTTATCTCAGGCACCTGGTCACCAGCGGTGAACGGCTCGGTGCGCAGATCGCCAGCATCCATAATCTTGCTTTTTATCTCTGGCTGGTGAGGGAAGCCCGAAAACATATACTTTCGGGCGATTTCTCCGGTTGGAAGGACATGATGATACCAAGGCTCTCAACCCGGATATAAAGAATGTTTAAGCGACTGGATATCTATATAATGCGCAAGTTCCTGGGGACTTTTTTCCTGGCGCTGGGGCTGATTATTCTGGTTGCCGTAGTTTTTGATTTTTCTGAGCGGGTGGATGATTTCATCAATAACAAGGCGCCGCTCAAGCTTATTCTAACGGATTACTACCTGAATTTCATTCCGTTCTTCTCTAACCTGTTCAGCTACCTGTTTGTTTTTATCTCGGTG
>CAYQFT010000010.1:12781-18428 GCA_964416825.1 uncultured Porphyromonadaceae bacterium | reverse complement strand
CACCACGCCCTCAAGTTTCCCATAGTTGACCTTCACCCCGTCATCAAGGTCAAGTTCTATTCGTTCTATGGAAAACGGATACACAACATCTTTATCCCACTTATCGAGTTCTTTCAATGACTCGTTTATCTCGGTGATCTTCTTCACCTCCAAGATGTCGGTTCACAACGAGATCACAGCGATTTTATCCAATGGGGTGAGCTACAGGAGAATGATGGTCCCGTATATGGCTTCTGCAGCTTTTATTGCCCTATTCAGCTTCATTCTTTCGAATTACCTGATCCCCCACACATCCATCAAACGCCTGGAGTTTGAAATGAAGTACCTGGACAAGGCATATGGGACTCCTGAGCGGGATATTCACAAGCAGATTGGCCCGGGTGTCTTTATCTATGTTGAATCCTTTAACCCGCGGTCGAGCTATGGAAATAAGTTCTCCATGGAAAAGTTTGAGAATGGCGAGCTGAAATCTAAAATGATGGCTCAGAGCATAATTTGGGACTCGATTTTGAAAACCTGGCACATTCGGGATTACTGGATACGGGAAATTAACGGACTGAAAGAGACGATCCAAACCGGTGCAGTCATGGATACGGCACTTAACCTGAGTCCTTCTGAATTCAACAGGAACAGTAACGTGGTGGAAGCGATGACCACTCCGCAGCTCCGGAGGTTTACGAAGCTGGAATTCTCAAGAGGGCACGGGGATGTATATTATGATATTGAGAAGCACAGGCGCTATGCAGGCCCTTTTGCTGTCTTTATTTTGACGGTGATCGGTGTTTCCCTGTCCAGCCGGAAGATCAGGGGTGGAATGGGCATGCACATTGGCTTCGGGATCGCATTGAGTTTCTCTTACATATTGTTCATGCAGGTTTCGCGTGAGTTTGCCCGCGTTGGCGACCTCTCCGCATGGCTGGCAGTCTGGCTGCCGAATTTCGTTTACGCCCTCATCGCAATCGGGCTCTACCGCACCGCTCCGAAGTAGCGTGCCTGTATGGGCGTCCTGCGGACGCCCGGATCGTTTTGGACGCATATATGCGTCCCTACCCCTTCAACCTTCTGTCAAGCAAATAGTTAATCCCCACAAACCCCCAGAACATAGCCAACCCGCCGAGTGCAATCCATATGGCATAATCCGGCACAACCAGATCGGCAAATGGATTGGTGGCAAACCACCCGGCAAACCAGTCATTGGTTTTTGAAAATATTTCTTCTGCCTGGGAAAGGTCGGGCATCGTGATCGTCGGCCCGGATGGCTTTCCGCCAAATATCAGGACCAAAATAAAACTGATGCCGAAAACAGCGGGAATGCCCCGGCGAAGCCAAACAGGTGGGGTATACGAGCGCACTGCCGGTCTTGAGGGAAGGGCTTCAATCCTGTACATGACGTTTTCGAGCAGGTCTGCCGGAACGGGCAGCGGCTCATCAGCCCTGATCAGGTCCGATAGTAACCGGTCCTTCGGATCATCTGCGGGATTCATCTGTGTTGCCATATTTCAATCTCCTCTTTCAAAACCGTTGTTATAACCTGATGCATCTTTTGCCTGGCCCTGAACAGCCTGACTTTAACATTGCTTGCCGAGAGACTGGTCATTTCCGCGAGTTCATCAATGGTAGCCTCTTCACGATAGTATTGGTCGATAAGAAAAATCTCATCCGGGTTAAGGGATCTGTAGGCCTGTTCAAGCAGCATGCGGATATCCCCGCGGTTAAGCGACCCGATTCCATCATTATCGGCAATCGATTCAGGAAGGTACGAGCTGTCAGGCGCCAAGGGTACAGATCGTGAATCCTTTCGGGTCCTCGAGATGCAGGTATTGTAAACAATCCGGTATAACCAGGTTGAAAATTTAGAATCCAGGCGGAACTTGCCGAGTGCCTGATAGGCCTGAACGAAAGCGTCCTGGGTACAATCCTTTGCATCCTCAGCGCTTCCTAATATCTTGTAGCTGAGGTTGTAAGCGCCAGTCTGATACGCTTTCACCAATAGCGCAAACTGATTGGTCTGGCCGTTAAGTACTGCCCGGATACATGCAATCTCCTGGTTATGCTCCATGGAACTTAGACGCCGGCTTCCCACAAGTGGTTACATTTTGTAACCGGTTTTAAAGTCATGCGTCATAAGGTAAAATTAATTCTAATTATTATGGCAGTAGCAGTTGTTTTTGTGGCTTTGTTTGCCACAGTTTTCGGGGTGTTTTATTTATACCTCAATACGCGGAATCGCGAACGCATGGGACTGATAGAGAAGGGTGCCGATGCTTCCCTTTTTACTGGAAACCGGCAGCAGGTAGTCAGGCAGAAGAATTCACACTTCCGTTTTTCCCTGAAAGCAGGAACCTTCATCATAGGTACCGGGCTGGGATTCGTTATTTCCTACATATTGTATCAGCTGATGTCTTCAGGCCATGGGTCCGAATATCATCCTGATGGTATTTTTGCGTTATTAACAGTGGGAGTTGTTTTTGTTTGCGGCGGACTTGGACTGGTTGCCGGCTATTATCTGGGCAGGAGCCTGGATAAAGCCGATTTCAAAGAATAGCAATTGATTGCGGGTTATGGAGGAATCGTGCCGGAAAACCCGGCACGATTCTTTTTTAACAACTTTTAACAGGTTTATATATTAAACTTGTGCAGGAAACCTCATTCCAATAGCTAAACTCAAACTATCCGTGGAAATCCGAATTGAAAACCTGAACAAGATTTACAGGAATGGCAATAAAGCCCTTTCCGATATTAATCTGACCATTGAGGACGGGATGTTCGGGCTGCTGGGGCCGAACGGGGCAGGTAAGTCCACCCTGATGAGAATCCTGGTAACCCTTATGAAACCTTCAACCGGAAAGGTAACTGTAAATGGGTTGGATCTGCAGAGAAACCGGCGTGAAATAAGGACTCTCCTGGGTTATTTGCCCCAGGATTTTCGCTTTTTTGCTAAATACAGCACCTGGGAGTTTCTGGATTATTCTGCACGGCTGGCAGGTTTAAAGAACCGGTCGGAAAGAAACCATGAGGTTGAAAAGATGCTGGAACAGGTTGGGCTTTTTGAGGCCCGCGACCGGCAGGCCGGCCGTCTTTCGGGCGGGATGAAGCGTCGTTTGGGAATTGCCCAGGCCCTTATCGGAACTCCCAAGATCGTCATTGTGGATGAACCTACCACCGGTCTGGATCCTGATGAAAGGATACGTTTCAGGAATCTTCTTTCGAAAATGACCGAACAGGAGATGATCATCATTTTATCAACCCACATTGTGGGTGATATATCCAGCACCTGCCGGAGCATGGCACTTCTTGAAAAGGGGAAACTCGTTTTTGAGGGGCCGCCGGATGACCTGATTACCAAAACAAGGGGTCACGTTTTTCAGATGTCGGTTTCCAACAGGGAATTTGAAGATGTGAAAGAGAAATTCAATGTTATATCAACCATCCCGGCTGTCAATGGCTGGGAGGTGCAGGTTGTGGCCAACGATACGGGTAACTATCCGTCAACCCTGATTGAGCCCAACCTTGAGCACGCCTATGTCTATTTTATGGAATTGGTACTCGGTCAAAAACAAGAAATCTATTAACATGAAGACGCTACGAACCATTTGGATCATCGGCTGGTTTGAAATATTGATCCTGTTCCGCAGCTGGTTTTTCAGGATCTTCAGCGGCCTGATCCTCCTGTTCCTCTTCGCCATGAATATCGGCATGCTGAAAGACGGTGGGGGAAACTGGGCCATTAAGGCTATCCCTTCCAATGTCCCCTATTTCAACATGATTATTCTGAGCCTGAGCCAGGTTTTCATTGCTATGTTTCTGGCCCTCGATTTCCTGAAACGCGACAAAAAACTGGATACTTCCGAGGTAATCTATACCCGGTCCATGACGAATTGGGCCTATGTATGGGGAAAGACCCTGGGCGTTCTTACAGTCTTCATTGTACTGAATATACTTGCGCTGCTTTTGGCCATGATCATTAACGTATCGGTTTCTGATATTCCCCTGGATTTTGCAGCCTACATTTATTATCCGCTGATTATCAGCTTTCCGTCACTGATCTTTATCCTCGGCCTCTCCTTCCTGGTCATGTCGGTGGTTAAAAATCAGGCTATTGCGCTCGTCCTGCTGCTCGGGTACACCGGGCTCGTCATGTTTTACGGGAAAGACCATTACGATTATGTGTTCGATTTTATCGGATATCGGTTGCCGTTGATTCATTCCGATCTTATCGGTTTCGGTTTTGAAGGAAAACTGATTCTTCAAAGGACAATTTATCTCCTCTTCGGATTCTCATTCATCGGCGCATCAATTGTTCTCCTGAAACGGTTGCCGCAGTCGCGCTTCCATTCTGTTATCGCCTGGGCGATGATGATTGGCTGCGCCGTGGGCGGGGCAGCCGCACTCGGGATTTATAGCGGCCAAACCCTGCAAGATCAAAAGGTCCGCAGTGAAATGATCACACTTAATGACCAGAATAACAAGATACTGGTGTTGGGCAACGAGGAGACCAACCTCACTGTCCGTCACCAGGGCCGAAAGATTGAAGTTACTGCATCGGAAACCCTGATCAATCGAAATGCTGCTCCCGTCGCTCAAACAGTGTTCTCCCTGAATCCCGGACTTGAACTGCAAAAGCTGTCAGTGAACGGCTCCGAGATCAGCTTTGAGAGGAAGCGCCATCTGATACTTGTCAGTTTGCCTCAGCCGCTTGCGAGCGGAGAGCGGCTTCAAATGCAATTTGTCTATGCCGGCACCATTGATGAGCGTAGCTGCAACCTCGATATTAAGCGCGAACAAGCCGAGGAGAAATATGGCCCTGATTTTATTATTTCCATCCGAAAGCGATTTGCAATCCTCGAGCCGGGTTATGTATTGCTAACGCCCGAATCAACCTGGTACCCGGTTCCCGGAGTTCTGCACGGTTCAACCCTGAGTGTGCTGCCGACCTGGAATTTCACGCGGTTCACCGCCTCGGTTGAGACCCGCGAGGATCTCCAGCCCGTTATGCAGGGGCCAACGGAAAAATCAGGAAATCAATGGGTGTTTGAACCGGAAAACCAACTACCCGGATTTACCCTGATTATCGGTCCCTACGTTAAATCTAATTTGCAGGCGGGAAAGATTGATCTTGAGCTTAATATTTTCAAGGGGCATGACTACTTCAGTTCTACCCTCGATTCAATTTCAGATACTCTTCCGAAATTTGTGGGAGACCTGATGGGGGACGTTGAAAGACGCCTCGGGCTGAAGTATTCGTTCCCGCGCCTGAGATTGGTAGAGGTTCCTGTCCAGTTCTATTCCTATTACCGTCTCTGGATAAAGAATCGTGACTTTCTTCAGCCCGAGATGATACTCTTGCCCGAGAGAGGAAGCATGTTGAGCCGGGCTGGATTTGCACAAGAGTTTAAGCAAACGGAAAAACGGAGCAAACAGTCGGAAGAGTCACTTTCAGAACGTGAGATTCAACTGAGAGTGCTCAGGAACTTTATTTCCGAGAATTTTAGCCCCGGTTCCTCGGGGGGGGATTTTCGTATGGGGATGGAGATGGGCAACAACCGGAATAGCAGTTCCACCAGCAACGATAAGCGATTTTCGCTTTTCCCCCAGTATTATACCTTCACAAATTACATTGGATCAGACAGATACCCCATCCTGAATA
>CAYQFT010000010.1:11272-12771 GCA_964416825.1 uncultured Porphyromonadaceae bacterium | reverse complement strand
CCTCCCTGGAATCCTATATCACTGCCACCTCTGACATGGGATTTGGCGGGGGCTCAGGAACCTCAGGGTTGAGTGCAGCCGAGCAGGCGAATGCGGAACTTCAAAAGAAATCATTCTCCCAGTTGCTCTCATCGGAGATGGACAATCTCGCTCTTCGCCAGGTTATCGATGCCAAAGGCAAATACTTTTTCACTTACCTCGAGGCGGCAGCCGGTTCTGAGAACTTTATGCCCTTTCTGCTGGGTGAACTGGAGAAATACCGGTATCGGACCCTGGATCTGGACAGCCTGACTGTTGATTTCAGGAATAAATTTGGATTCAATCCTGATTCACTTGCAGGGCGCTGGTATACCGGGCGGGAGCTGCCCGGATACCTGATTGGAAGGGTACGGGTCATTGAAGTTCAGCAAGATGATCGGACTCGCTACCAGCTGCTTTTTGAAATTTCGAATCCCACAAAAGAGGGGGGAATGCTCCAGATATCCCTTCGTTCCGGCGGCCGTGGAGGCATGGGTGGCCGCGGTGGCGGAATGGGCGGCATGCGCGGGGGCTCAACCTTTGCACTTGCCGGCAGGAATACCGGAACGGAAAAATTCCTGACCATTCCTGCAGGAACTGCATATCAGGTGGGTTACGTTCTGGATGAACAGCCCCGTATGATGAGCATTAATACCATGATTTCAACTAATCTTCCGAACAATATCGGATTTCCTTTCCCGGCACTCGAGCAGATCAGAGGTTTCGAACCGTTTGAAGGAATCCGACCGGTCGATGTTTTTTATACCGTCAGCAACCCCGGTGAGATTATTGTAGACAATGAGGACACCGGTTTCTCAACTTCGGGCCAGGCAACTGAGAGCCGGCTGGTGAGATGGTTAAAGATAAACAAGAATGACGATGCCATTCCCTACAAGAGCATGACCTTCTGGCGCCCGCCGCAGTTCTGGACTCCTATCATCCAATCAGGATTCTATGGTGACCTGGTACGTTCGGCCGTATACGTAAAATCCGGAGACGGGAACCTGACTGCCGAGTGGCGGACCCTGATCACAAAGCCCGGATATTACGATGCATATGCCTACCTGAATCCAAATATTGCCCGGATGGGCATGCGGATGGGAGGTGGTGGTGGAAACCGGCAGTCGGGCGGAGGTCAGGGTGGTCCCGGATCCATGCCGGAACTCTCAGACGAATACCATTTTACCGTATTCCATGGGGAAGGGTCGCAGGATATAACGCTCGCCCTGAAAACAGCCGAGACAGGCTGGAACCATTTGGGCTCTTTCTATTATAACGCCGATACGGCAAAAATCAGGATCAACGATAAAAACAACGGCAAAACCGTAGTGGCAGATGCCGTAAAATGGGTGAAACAACAATGAAAACCAGTTGCCAGTTGCCGGTTGCCAGTTACCGGTTAATCTGGCTCTGGCAAATTAACCGGTAACTGGCAACCGGCAACCGGAAACCAATGTTAAGTACGTAACAACCATCAATTA
>CAYQFT010000010.1:0-11262 GCA_964416825.1 uncultured Porphyromonadaceae bacterium | reverse complement strand
ATGGCATGAACAAGCAAGTACTAGTTTTTTCCCTGATTGTCTTCCTGCTTTTTGGCGGAACTGCAGGGGCGCAGCAACTGATCAAGTTGCAGGATGCATTGCTGATCGCATCGCAGAACAGCCCGGATATACGGGTAGTAAAACTGAGCCTCGAACGCAGCGATCAATTGCTGAGAGCCCAGGAGGCTGCATTAAAATCCAATTTCAGGTTTACCCTTAACCCATTGGGGTATAGTCATAACCGGGTTTTCGATGAGCGTTTCACCGATTGGAATACGCAGGAGAACCTCAACAGTTCGGGTACCTTCACGGTTTCACAGCCTATTACACTGACCGATGGTACGGTTTCCCTTTCGAACCGGCTTTCCTGGCAGCGGGCTTACAGCGAGGTCAGCGACAGGACCACAAAAACCTTCAATAACAATCTCTTTCTCCAATATAACCAGCCGCTGTTTACCTATAACAGAACCAAGCTGGCGATGAGAAGTCTGGAGCTGGATTATGAAAACTCCCAGCTGAATTTTAATCTCCAGATGCTTCAGCTGGAGCGTTCGGTGGCTCAGCAGTTCTACGCCGTATACAACCAGCAGGCGAGGGTGCAAATCGCCAATGAGGAGTATCTGAACCAGCAGGCAAATTTTGAGATGATCAAGAATAAGGTAGAGGGGGGAATCTCAAAACTGGAAGAACTCTACCAGGCGGAACTAAACCTGGCATCCAGCAGGTCAAGCTGGGAAAACTCAAAAGTATCCCTCGAGAACTCAAAGGATAATTTCAAGCTCCTGGTGGGCATGGATATCTTCGGTGAGGTTAATGTTCTTGCTGACCCGGTAGTGGATTCCGTGCCGGTCAGCATCGACCAGGCCATCCAGTTTGCGCTTGAGAACAGGATGGAACTCCGCCAGCGTCAGATCAGCATTGAAAATGCCCAGTTCGAGATGATCCGCACCATGGCTATCAATGAATTTGCTGGTAATCTGTCATTTTCCGTGGGTTTGTTCGGAGATAACGAAGCCTTCCCGCAGATTTACAAATCACCCACTGACAATGAAGATCTTTCTTTCAGTCTTCAGATTCCCATTTTTGACTGGGGTGAAAAGAAAGCCCGTATCAAGGCAACCCAGGCCAGCATTGAAACTCAGAAGATCAATCTCGATGATCAGCGAAATACAATCATTCAGACCGTTCGTCAGGTGTACAGAAACCTGCAGAACCTCCTGAACCAGATTTCCATCGCACAGCAAAACGTCAGGAACGCCCAGCTGACTTACGATATCAACCTGGAGCGATACAGAACTGGAGACCTTACCGGCATGGACCTGAACCTTTTCCAGAACCAGCTCTCCTCAAAAAAACTTGACCTGATCAATGCCCAGATCAATTACAAGCTCGAACTTCTTAACCTGAAGATTCAGACGCTCTATGACTGGGAAACCAAATCATCCATAGTACCCACGATCAATAAATAATCAACTGATATGAAATCCTTTCGAAATCCCCTGTTTACCCTGCTGCTTTCCGGTATTGCACTCTTAACCATAACCGGATGCAAAAACCAGCAAACCGATGCCCAGACTGAGGTGGCTGTTCCCGTTGCTGTTCTTGATATCCGGAATTCTTCGATCGAGGAGTTTATCGAGACAAACGGAACGGTTTATCCGACCCGTGAAGTGGAGCTTAAATCCGAAATGTCGGGTAAATATACCCTGCAGAATAATCCCCGCACCGGCAGGCCATGGGGCCTGGGTGACAGGGTTCGCGCCGGTGAGGTGATCATCAGGTTTGAAGACGAAGAATATGTAAACAGCATCCAGATAGAATCGAAGAAACTGAACCTGGATGTTTCAAAAAATGAATTCGAGAAGCAAAAATCGCTCTATGACAAAGGCGGAGCCACCCTGCGCGAGCTGAAAACAGCGGAACAATCCGTCATGAGTGCTGAGTACACCTATAAAGGTGCTGAAATCTCACTTGCTAAGATGAAAGTAATTGCGCCTTTTGAAGGGGTTATTGTAGACCTGCCGTTTTATACCCAGGGTAACAAATTAACCACCGGCCAATCTCTCGTTAAGCTTATGGATTACAAGAAGTTGTTCATGGAATTTCAGCTACCGGAGAAAAACCTGATTCAGGTCAGTGTTAATCAGCGGGTACGGGTTCTCAATTACGCCCTTCCTGATGATACCCTGTTCGGTATGATCAGCCAGCTTTCACCGGCCATCAGCCCCGATACGAGGAATTTCAAAGGTACCCTTGTGATCATGAACGACGACCTGAAACTCAGGCCGGGCTCGTATATAAAAGCTGAGATTATCACCCAGCGCAAGGATAGTACCATCGTAATCCCCAAAAACATCATTGTTTCGCGCCAAAGAGGGAAAACCGTCTATGTGGTTGACCAGAATACCGCCAATGAGCGCGTGATCACAACGGGGCTTGAGAACCCGGATTCAGTTGAAATTATCAAAGGTTTACAGGTGAATGACCGCGTGGTTATCGAAGGATTTGAAACCCTGGGTAACCGTTCGAAAGTCAAAATCGTCCGCTAAACGGGCACATTCGTTCAGCTATGAGAAAGATAACCGAGTTTTCAGTCAGATACCCGGTCAGCGTTACCATGTTTATCCTGGCCGTTGTGCTGCTGGGATTCATTTCATTTGGCAAGCTGGGTACCGACCTGTTCCCGAAATTGAACAATCCCCGCATATATGTTGAAATTAAGGCGGGTGAACGTCCTCCGGAAGAGGTCGAGAAATTGTTTGTCGACCCGATTGAATCGGTATGTATCAGGCAAAGCCAGGTAACCGGGGTTTCTTCCGTAACCCGCGTGGGTACCTCCCAGATAACTGTGGAATATGCATGGAACAAGGACATGGATGATGCGTTCCTTGAGATACAGAAAGCCCTGGGAACCTACACCCAGAACAGCGATATCACCGAATTGCTGATAACGCAGCATGATCCAAATGAGTCGCCTGTGATGCTCGTATCCATGCAGCATGAATCCCTCACCGACCTCGATGAACTCCGTCGGATTGGTGAGAACTATATCCGCAATGAACTTGTCAGGCTCGAGGGTGTGGCAGATGTTCAGCTTGAGGGACAAGAAGTTAAAGAGGTTTTGATCAGTACGAACCAGTACCTCCTGAACGCTTTCGGAATCACAACCAGCGAAATCACCTCACAGATTACCAATTATAACCGGAATGTCTCCGGCGGGTCCATCGTAGAAATGGGTACCCAGTATGTAATCAAGGGTGTCAGCGTCTTCGCCAACCTAAACGACATTTCCGAACTGATCGTCGGCTTCAAAACCGCCTCAGCCACTTCAACCCCTTCAACCAGTTCAACCAGTTCAACCTCTCCCGCGACCAACCGTGTCCCGGTCTTCCTGAAAGACGTGGCTACCATTGAGTTTAAAAACAAGGATCCGGAGAATATTGTAAGGTTCAACGGCAAGCGTGCATTGGGACTGGCCATCTTTAAGGAGCCCAGTTTCAATACGGTCAAAGCCGTTGAGCAGTTGAACGAGGAGTTTGTTAAGATCCAGAAAGCCCTGCCGGGATACACCTTCCAGGTGGTTCAGGACCAGGGTACTTTCATTTCTACAGCTATCAATGAAGTCAAAAATACCGCTGTTCTCGGGATACTTCTGGCGGTCTTTATCCTGTTTGTCTTCCTGAGAAGGATCGGGACCACACTGATCGCCAGTGTCGCCATTCCGATTTCGATTATCGCGACTTTTAACCTGATGTATTTTAATGGCCTGACAATCAATATCATGACCCTTGGTGGTCTGGCATTGGGAGCGGGTATGCTGGTTGATAATGCGATTGTTATTCTAGAAAACATTTTCCGCAACCTGGAGAAAGGGTTGTCCATCCGGGAGGCAGCCATAACCGGGGCTTCCCAGGTTGGGGAAGCAATTACAGCATCCACACTGACCACAATCGTTGTGTTCCTTCCGATTGTTTACCTGCACGGCGCTTCCGGCGAACTATTCAAGGACCAGGCATGGACAGTTGCCTTTTCGCTAATATGCTCGCTGCTCGTAGCGATCCTGGTGATTCCTATGCTGGTTGACCGGTTCATTAAGCCTGCCTCTGCCGATAAACAAGTTCGTGCTATCGGTTTTAAATGGTATCCGGGTATATTGGATAAGATATTAAGAGTCAAGTGGCTGGTGATCCTTGTTGCATTTGTACTCATGGGACTTGCTGTCCTTCTGATCAAACCCATCGGCAGTGAATTCATGCCGCGCAGCCAGGCCAGGGAGTTCAGCATTGATCTGAAGTTACCGGAAGGTACCCAGCTTGCCCGGACCGACCAGGCTTGTCAGACCTTGGAACCGATGATTCGTGAACTGATGGGTGCCGATCTTCTGAGCCTGTATACCCGGGTGGGACCGTCGGCCAGTTCTTCCAACGCTCAATCGGTGTTTGAAAATGAAAATTCAGCCTCGATAAAAGTAAAACTGGCACCTAAAACCATACGATCCGCTGAGGCTCTTATGAAGGATCTTGGGAACTTATTCAGTTCGATGCCGGAGGTGGAGTTCAGTTTCAAGATGGATGAGACTGCCTTGCAGGCTACTCTGGGAACCGATGAGGCTCCTGTTAAGGTGGAGGTGGTTGGTGAAGAATTTGAAGATATCAACCGGCTGACCGGAGAGGTCCAGGCAATCATGAATGCCAATGCTGATCTATTCAACGTGGAGACCAGCATCCAGCCGGGTGCACCGGAAGTTGAGCTGGTGATTGACCGGTACCGGGCGGGAATGTACAATGTTACGATCGATCAGATTATCAGTCAGGTAACTCAGATTCTAACGGGTACTTCAGCAGGCCAGTTCGACTATAAAGGAGAAATGACCGAAATCCGTCTGAAACTGCCTGATATTGAGGTGGATCAATTGGAAGATATTGAGATTAAAGTTGGAACCAGCACCGTGCGGCTAAGTGAGGTTGCCACGGTACGCCAGGTAACCGCACCCAAGGAGATCATCCGGACAAACCAGAGCCGGGTGGGGCAGGTCACGGCCCAGATTACAGGCGGAAAACCGGGTGACCAGGTGATCCGGGAAATGGATGTTGAATTGCAAAAGATTGTGCTTCCACCCGGATATACCGTAAGGCAGGCGGGAGAAGAACTGAAACGCCGGGAAACGATGAAGAATCTTGGATTTGCCCTGATTCTTTCACTGGTACTGGTTTACATGGTTCTGGCCTCACAATTTGAATCGCTCATTCATCCTTTTACCGTCATGCTGACCATCCCGCTGGCCGGGGTAGGTACGGTGTTTTTATTCTGGATACTGGGGCAGTCATTCAACATGATGGCGTATATCGGAATTATCATGCTTGCGGGTATTGCGGTCAATAACGCGATCATCCTGCTGGATGCCATCAATCAGCTCCGGGGGGCGGGTATGGACCGCAGAAATGCCATTCTGCAGGCCGGCCTTCAGCGAATCCGTCCTATTCTGATGACGAGTCTGACCACCATACTGGGCTTGCTCCCGATGACCATCGGCTTCGGCCAGAGCGTGTCATTGCGTGCACCTATGGCGCTGGCTGTGATCGGGGGTCTGGTTACCAGCACGATTCTGACACTCATCGTTATTCCATGTGTTTATGATGTGCTCGACCGGCTAACATCGGGAAATCGTTTCAAACAGGAACCCATAATATAAGGAGGAGTCCTCATGAGGTTTATTGTTGACAGGAAAGTTCTCATTTCAATGATTTTTATCGGGCTGACCCTTATGGGTATAGTCTCATACAAGCAATTGAAGGTAGAACTCTTTCCAAATGCTCAGGCTCCTTACCTGGTGGTACAGGTATCGGCCCAGACAGAGGTTGACCCCGGGTATATGGAGAAACAGGCGGTGATTCCGCTTGAGGGTGCCATCGGAGGACTTCCGGGTATAGAAGAACTGACATCCACCGCTGCACAGCGGCGCGGCGTCATCACTGTATCCTATACTCCGAACACAGACCTTAAATATGCCCAGTTAAAACTCCAGGAAAGGATCGATGAAGTAAGGGCGACTCTTCCTGAGGGCTTCACCGTATCGGTACAAAAAGTCGACCTCCAACAGGCGGCTAATCAGATCATGTCGATGGAGGTGAGGGGTACTGGAGGGGTTAACCGGGTAAGGCAGCTTACGGACGAAAAAATTACCAAGAGAATTGAAAATATTGATGGGATAGCCGGTGTTACTGTTTTCGGCGGCCAGGAGAAAACCCTGGAGATCACTCTCAATAAGGATGCCTGCGATGCCTATGGTATTACCCCTTTCCAGGTGCGCAATGCCATCACCCAGAACGGACGCGACCGCACTTACGTTGGCAACGCCTATTCTGGCAACCGGATTCATTTTATTCATGTTTCCAGCGACTACACCGATACCCGGGAAATCGAAAACCTGGTCATAAAGGAACAGGGACCGGTGTTGCTTCGTGACGTTGCCAGTGTCTATTTTGGGGTAAAGGAGCAGACAACCTATTCCAGAGTCAATGGAATGGAATCCGTTACCATGAACCTGGTTGCTGATGCTCAGGTGAATATGATTGAGCTGTCAGCCTCCGTTACCAAGGTGGTGGAGCAGCTGAACAAGGAGCTTGGACCGCTTGAACTGGAGGTTAAAATCCAGGAGAACAGTGCGGAAACCATGAAGAAGAATATTGATGAGATCATCAACCTTGCGATTACCGGCGGACTCCTGGCAATATTCATACTTTGGATTTTCCTTAAAAAAATCCGCCTGGTACTGAGTATAGCCCTGTCTATCCCGATATCCGTATATGTTGCATTCAACTTCTTTTATGCTGCAGGGATTACCCTGAACAGCCTTTCACTGGTTGGAATGGCCCTGGCGATCGGGATGCTGGTTGATAACAGTGTGGTGGTGCTTGAGAATATTTACAGGCATGCCTCAAGGAACGAGCGTCCCGACCTGGCAGTGGTCCAGGGCACAAAAGAGGTTTGGCGGTCGGTTTTTGCTTCGACCCTTACCACGGTCACAGTATTCCTGCCTTTCCTTTTCTCGGATGACTACCTGATCAGGATTCTCGGCATGAATATCGGGATATCGATCATCTCTACCCTGTTGATCTCGATGATGGTTGCACTGGTGCTGATTCCGATGCTCACACATTTTATCCTGAAGAAGCGCCCGCATGACACACCGCCAGTTTTCGAGCGGGTGCACCTGCACCAACGGATGATTCAGATTTATGTCCTGATTCTCAAGTCTTCCCTTAGAAATCCGGCAGTAACCGTAGTCGGCGGGATGGTATTGTTCTTTGTCAGCCTGTTCGGTGCGCTTGCGGTTTCAACTAACACGCTCAAGGAGGCTGAATCACGCGAAGTGAGAGTGACGATAACCATGCCTCAGGGGACAACCCTTGACAACACGGATATCGCAGTCAGGACCATTGAAGAGCGCCTGATGGACCTTCCGGAAAAGGAGGAGATCGTAACCGAAACACAGGAAGCTACGGCAACAGTTAAGGTAACCCTTGTGGAAAAATACCAGAAAATAAAAGACCGGAAACTTCCTGAGATCAAGTCAGATATAGAGCGACGGATTCAGAATATCCCTCAGGTGGAATATGAATTCCAGCAATTCTCCACAAGCAGTGGATTCTCCGGAGGTGGTGGCGGAGCCTCGGCAGGAATGCCTTCGGGCGGAGGAATGGAGTCCTTAATGGGAATTGGCGTTCAGCAGGAAAAGGTTCTGATCAAAGGTCAGGATTTTAACCTGATGAAAGCCGTGGGCGAGGATATCCAGTACTATCTGCAAGACCTGACAACTGTTCTGAGCGCCAACCTGAGTGTCCAGGATAACCGGCCTGAGGTGCGCATGGATTTCAATACCCGCGAAATGGGCGAGCGGAATGTAGCCCTCAACTCGGTGATGTCGGAGCTGAGTTCCTTTCCAACCGAATTCTCTACCGGGGTAACCTTTAAGCAGGCTGAGGAAGAATATGATATCCTGATAAAGTACGAGCAAAAGGTTAAGGAGGAGGAAGAGGAGAACCAGACCCGGTCAATGTCGGATCTGCAGGAGATGGACGTGCCCTCTGCTGACGGAGCCCGCCACCGGTTAACCGACCTTGCCCGTGTCTATTTCGCTTTTGGCATGGGAACCATTAACCGGCTCAATCAGGAGAAACAGATCCAGATTACCTACCGGTTCGATGCAGAAACCAACGGATCCAAGCCGCTGCTTGAGGCGGCACGGGCCGAAGTGGATAACCTTGTCGCAAGCCTGAGTATTCCGGCGGGTGTGGCCGTTGAGGTCCAGCATGAAGAGAACCAGTTCCAGGAATTCTATTTCCTGATAGCGGCAGCCTTTATTCTGATTTTTATGATCATGGCTGCTGTTTTTGAGTCCTTAAGCACACCATTCGTACTTCTCTTCTCAATTCCGCTTGCCGGCATCGGGGCATTCCTGGCCTTACTCTTCACGAAAAATTCGCTGATCAACTTCAACACCCTGACAGGGTTCATTATCCTGATCGGTATCGTGGTGAATAACGGGATCATCCTGATCGATTATACAAACATTTTGAGAAAAAGAGGGACCCGAAAAACACGGGCGCTTCTCACGGCCGGACTTGCAAGGCTCCGGCCGATCCTGATTACCGCAGGTACCACTATCGTGGCAATGATCCCGATGGCCATGGGCAAATCGGAATATGGAAGCCTCATCGCAGCCCCGTTTGCCATTACGGTCATCGGAGGTTTGACGGTGAGCACCATCCTTACGCTGGTATTCATTCCTACTTTCTATTCAGGGTTAGAGAATTCATTGGCCTGGATGCGGAGTCAGACAACAGGTGTTAAAATTGTTATGTACGGACTCATGATCGGTCTCTCGGCCCTGGTCTATTTCACTGTCGATGCCTTCCTGTGGCAGCTGATTGAAATTCTGCTGGTTATAACAGGGGTTCCGGCTTCGGTCTGGTTCGTTCTCAACAGTCTGAAGAAAGCCAGCGACAAAGTCATCCCTGAAAATGAACCGATTGTGATCAAGGTACAGAACCTGGTCAAGATATATGAGCGTGACGGAAGATTTGCCCGTCAGTGGAAAGCAGGCCTTGCGATCCGCGAGCGTTTTGGCATGGAGAAAGAGTACAAGACATGGAAGGACATGGAGAACATGATCTGGCAGCTGCCGATCCTGGGTTTCATGATCTACTTCGTCTTCTTTTTCCTCGAATCCGGTTTCTGGACGTTCCTGCTAAGCATACCGGTTTGGTTTATGATGATCAGCATTTATGTCCCGATTCGGAAGTTTATCACTTCCCGAAAGTTTGGCCGGATTGCCGACTTTCTGAACAGAAGTCTTAAGTTTCTGATTTTCTGGGGATTTCCGGCTTTCTGTGTGATATTCTTCCATACGAAATGGCAAAATATTGCGCTGGATGTCATTATCGGGTTTCTGTGGTACCTCGGACTGATCATTTATACTACCTCCAACAGGCTGGCACGTGAGCAGGTCAACGTTAACCGCATTAAGGGACGGTTTGGCCGGATCCGCCGCGGCTGGTACCGGATGGTTCAGGCAATCCCGGTGATCGGATCGAAAAGGAAGCCCTTCAAAGCACTGAAGGG
Source organism: uncultured Porphyromonadaceae bacterium (assembly GCA_964416825.1). GTDB lineage: Bacteria > Bacteroidota > Bacteroidia > Bacteroidales > UBA12481 > UBA12481. Next base: position 1,638 of record CAYQFT010000010.1, on the reverse strand, counting down.
GGTTTCGATGGAAATGGAAAACGGGATGTTCGGGTTGCTCGGGCCTAACGGTGCCGGAAAGACAACCCTGATGCGGATCATTTGCGGGATTCTTGAGCAGAGCTATGGAAAAATCTGGATCAGCGGAGTGGATACCCAGGAGAAGAGGGAAGAGTTGCAGGGACTCATCGGGTACCTGCCCCAGGAGTTTGGAATGTATGAAAACATGACCGCTGGGGAGTACCTCCATTATCAGGGTATATTAAAGGGATTGAAAGATCCGGTTGAAAGGACTGTTAGAGTCGACTATGTTCTTACCTCGGTTCATATGATCGAGCACAAGGATGAAAAGATCGGAAGCTATTCCGGCGGTATGAAGCAGCGCATCGGGATTGCCCAGATTCTGCTGCATCTGCCCAGGATTCTGGTGGTTGATGAGCCTACTGCAGGTCTCGATCCACGTGAAAGAATCCGGTTCAGGAACCTGCTGGTGGAGCTTGCTCGCGACCGTGTTGTCATCTTCTCCACTCACATCATCGAAGATATCTCCAGCTCCTGCAACCGGGTAGCCGTTCTCGACAAGGGCGACCTGGTCTATCTTGGCGTTCCTGAAGACATGGCCCTGACGGCTCAGGGGCATGTTTGGCAGGTGGAGGTCGGAATGACCGAATTTGATGAGCTTTCCGAAAAGTACAAAGTGGTTTACCACATGCGGGATGGCCAGAAAATACGCGTCAGGCTGCTTGCTGAAGAGAAGCCTTCGCCGGATGCTATTCCGGTGCAGCCGTTACTGGAGGATTCCTATTTATGGATGTTGAAGAAAGTGATCTGACATGAAAACCAAACGGATATCAATACTGTGGAACTGGATCTTCAACATGGTCCGGTATAACCTGAAAATCATCTTTGCCAATAAGTTCATCTGGTTTCTGCTGGCAGCAATCGCCTTTTTTGTGATTGTCCTGCTGATTAACCTTTTCTCGCGGGGCAACATTAACCCGGGGACCATTTATTCTCTCCTGATCTATCCGGGCATGCTATTGGTCTTTTATCCGACGGTTTTTGGCATCCAGAATGACGAGGATAACCGGATACTGGAAATCCTGTTCGGAATTCCGGATTACCGCTATAAGGTATGGCTGGTGCGCCTTATCCTGATTTATTTTGTGGTATTTGTCATCCTGGTGCTTCTGGCGCTGTTCTGCTCCTGGGCCCTGATCTCGTTCCCGATTTTCAACATGGCCTGGCACCTGATGTTCCCGATCTTTTTCATGGGCAGCCTCTCGTTCCTCTTATCGACCTTCATTAAAAACGGAATAGGCACCGGAGTGGTGATCATAATTATCGGGGTTTTCTTCCTCGCATTGAGCGAAGCCATTTCGAGGACCAAGTGGAACCTCTTTCTCAACCCCTTCAACCTGCCCGACGGAATGAGCGAAACTGCCTGGAAGGCCATCGTTCATGACAACCGGATCATTCTCCTGGTAGGGATAATCCTTGCGTTGCTGGGCGGGTTGACGAGTTTGCAGAACAGGGAGAGGTTTATATAATAGGTCGCTTCGCTCCTAAAAGGCCTCCCTTTGGTCGGCTAAAAGGCTCCGCTTCGCTACGCTAACAGGGGCTTCGCCCTAACAGGCATTTGCAAAATGCACTATTAGG
>CAYQFT010000009.1:0-41993 GCA_964416825.1 uncultured Porphyromonadaceae bacterium | reverse complement strand
CTTCGATCTTCGGAAAGCGCAAGTGATTGCTTTACAGTTGAAACAACCGGTAAGGGAATGCTTTTGCCAGGAGACAGGCTGACGCTGTCAGGCGCCTCTTTCCGGATAATTTTTATCGGGTCAGGTGCAAATTCTTTAAATGTGCCGACCAATGCGATCAGTATCAGGAGGGTCAGCAGAATCCGGTAAGGCGGATAGCGGTCCACTTGCTCATCCTTCTTTTCTCTTTATTTTGAGGACTTGTCCGGTTTGAAGCCTGGAGCTTGCCATCTGATTCAGCTTCATAATATCCTCATGAGATACTCCGGGATACTTTTGGGCAATTGTCCAGAGATTATCCCCCGACCGAACGGTATAATAAACAAAACTATTATCAGATTTCGATGGAGCAACAACAGGCTCTTCTGCCTGGCCGGTTCCATTCTCCTTACCTACCCTGGACTGCTTCTCTGCAAAAGTAAGGTCGTTTATTTCGTTAAGATCTTCCGCGCGGCCCTTGGGTACATAGATGGTAAGCTTTTGCCCGGAGCGCAGGGAATTCCCCGACATACCGTTCCAGTCGCGGATTGAAGAAATACCAACACCAAACCAGGATGCGATGTAACCCAGATTATCTCCGGATTTAACCGTGTATGATACAGCCACATCATCCCCCGATGGTTTTACGGGTTTGGCCGTTGTCCGCACTGCTGGCTCCTTGTCGAGATTATTCTTGGCCAGATAAACATTCTGCTTATGCCTGAGGATGCTGTCCTGCAAGGTGATGAAAATGCTCACCTTATCAGCGGGCAGGCTTAGGTCATACGGGCCGCCGGCGGATGGAATAATCTTTTTCTTGTATTTCGGATTCAGATGCATCAGGGTGCCCATCGGAACACCTAAAACTTCAGAGATCTGGGCAAGATGCATCTCCTGTGATACCAGAATCGTGTCGGCAATAATCGGAATATCAGGTTGAACAGCGTAAAATCCGTGGTTCTGAGAATAGTTCATTATATAGGTAGCAGCGATGAAGGCTGGAACGAATCCCCTTGTTTCACGGGGAAGGTAATAGTAAACATCCCAATAGTTCGTTTTACCTCCTGATCGCTGGATGGCCTTTTTCATGTTTCCCGGGCCGCAGTTGTAGGCTGCAATAACCATGTGCCAGTCGCCAAAAATATTGTAAAGTTCTTTCAGGTAAGCGCAGGCGACCTCAGTTGAGCGTACCGGGTCCAGCCTCTCATCGATAAACGAATTCACATTCAACTTATAGAGCTTGGCCGTACCCAGCATAAACTGCCACATGCCCTGCGCACCAACCTTCGAGCGGGCTCTGGGATCCAGGGCTGATTCAATTATCGGAAGGTATTTCAGTTCAAGAGGCAGATCATAGGCATCCAGTTTGCTCTCGATCATCGGGAAATAATAGTCGGCCAGTCCAAGCATGATAGAAACCTGCTTCTTGCGGGTCTTGGTGTAAAGATCTAGATAACTCCTCACCTGCTTGTTGTAGGTCAGCTCGATAGCTGACGGAATATTAGCCAGCCTCTGGACAAAAATGGAATCAGGCAGATCAACAATATTTGTATCCTTTTTAAATGCGAGGGCTGTATCCTGATATTGTACAAGGGGCAGCCGATGGTTGATCCAGGCCGCATACAAGGTGTCGAGCCGCTTAAGGTACTGCTGATATACCGGGTCATTCGCCGGGTTGACCGAATCGGGTATCACCGTATTTGTCGATTGCTGGGCTGTCAGAGTTCCTGCTAAAAAAGCCACTAATAACACAAAGGCAAAAACAGTTATCTTTTTCAAAATCATAGTCATTTCAGATTAAAAACCATAGTCATCCCCAGGCCCGGTTTACCGGCCACTGTCCACAAAGCCGATGGCCTGAGCCCCATGCTCAGATCCTCGCTAATGTCCCAATTATAAAAATGGGCATCAACATTGGCGTCAATAATAGCTAATCCATGCCAAGCAAGCAAGGCCAGAACAGAAATATCCCGCATCCTGCGGTAACTGTCAACCTCGGCCAACAGCACCTGGGCTGTCTTACCGCTGTTATTTACAGTGGAATCGATCTTATCAGTTTCGTATATATAATCGCGCTTGGAATTCTTATACCCACGTTGATTGGTCACAAAGAACCAGGCGGCCCCGGTATAGCCGGCATAGGCAATGGGTATCTTCCAGTATTTACGGTTATAGGCCTGACCGCTTCCGGGAAGTGTGGCAGCGAGAATCAGTGCCTTTTTTGGAGAATGACCCGGGGCTTTAAACTTTGTAGTAAGTTTTGATGAATCCGGCTGGTTCTGACAAGGGGCGAAGTTTCCAAGACCGGTTATCAGCAAGAGGGTTGCTAATAGTGCCGGCCACTTGACAATTTTTTGATATCCAGGCAAATTCCTTCGTTCTTATTTGATTTGATCCAGTTTAGCCAGAATTTTCTCCAGATCTTCATCGGAGTTAAACTCAAGGACAATTTTCCCTTTACCTTTTTCGCTGCGCATAAACTGAACGTTGACCTGAAAGTAACGTTGCAATTGCCCCTGTAATTGTTCGTGCTCTGAAGATGTTTCTTTCTTTTTCCTCTTCTCTTTAGGCCCGGCCTGGATATCCCTTACCATTTCTTCAATCTTTCGCACGGAAAGATTGTTTTCAATGATTTTGTGGTAAACGGCAAGCTGCACCACAGGGTCCTCGATGGTAATAATGGACCGGGCATGTCCCATGGAAAGCTGGGAAGTTCGTAATCCAAGTTGAATTTCGGCAGGAAGCTTTAATAACCTGAGATAGTTGGAAACCGTAGATCTCTTTTTGCCCACGCGGTCACTCAGGGATTCCTGCGTCAAATTACACTCTTCTATCAGCCGCTGGTAAGAGATGGACACTTCAATCGGATCCAGATCTTCACGCTGAATATTCTCAACCAGAGCGAGTTCCAGCATAGCCTGATCATCTGCTGTCCGTATGTAGGCTGGAATCCTGGTCATACCGGCAAGGACACAAGCCCTGAGCCTTCGTTCTCCGGCAATCAGCTGATAACGGTTAGCGCTGAGCTTTCTTACTGTTATGGGTTGAATAATCCCTATTTGCTTGATCGAAGCTGCCAGTTCTTCAATAGATTCCGCATCGAAATGTGAACGGGGTTGAAATGGATTGGTCTCGATGAGGGCGATATCGATCTCATTGATCGAGGCCTCCGGTTTCATGGTAGTATCACCCAGTATGGAGCCCAACCCCCGGCCCATGGCGCTTTTCTTTTCGGTCATCGGGAATAATCAGCTTTAGTCAATTACTTTTTCAGAATCATGCATCTGGGTCAGCCCATTCTTTTGAAGCAGTTCTCTGGCCAGGTTCAGATGATTGAGAGAACCCTTCGAATTAGCATCATATAAAACAACCGGCTTGCCGTAACTGGGAGCTTCTCCCAGCTTGATATTCCGCCGGATAATCGTATCAAAAACCATTGACTGAAAATGCTTGGTAACCTCCTCAAGCACCTGATTTGACAGGCGGAGGCGATTATCATACATGGTGAGAAGGAACCCTTCGATCTCCAGTTCAGGATTTAAGCGATTTTGAATGATCTTGATGGTATTCAGCAGCTTGCCCAGCCCCTCAAGAGCAAAGTATTCGCACTGTACGGGTATCATTACCGAATCGGATGCCGTGAGCGCATTGACCGTCAGCAAGCCCAGTGATGGGGAACAATCGATCAGGACGAAATGATAGTCTTCTTTAACCTGATCAATCACTTTGGCCATCAGTTTTTCCCTGTTTGGGAGATTAAGTATCTCGATCTCAGCCCCAACCAGGTCAATATTCGAAGGAAGGAGGTCAAAACCGGGAACTTCGGAATGCAGGATAATATTGCGTGGATTCACATCGTCAACAAGGCACTCATAAAGACTTGTCTTGATGGTTCTAACATCGAATCCCGCACCGGATGTTGCATTGGCCTGCGGGTCGGCATCAACGAGTAAAACCTTGTATTCCAGCACGGCAAGGCTGGCAGCCAGATTGATGGCTGTTGTAGTTTTTCCAACCCCGCCTTTTTGATTTGCTATAGCAATTACTTTCCCCATTCCAGATATTTTTTTGGCGGCGTAAAATTAGCGATTATCCTGATACTTATCGACCAGCTCCGGCAATTCTATGACTGGATCCGGATGTCCTTAACCATCAGCTGCATACTGGTGGCACCACGAAAGGTGTTCTCCTCCACGGTAAAGGTTATGTCGAAGTGCTTACCCAGATGAATTTCTCCGAAGAGGTGTCCCAATCCAAAGGCAATCCCTTCAAAATCGGGGTGATCACCTTTGACGGATGTGATATTCAGTTTCAGATGCTCCCAGGTTCGTCCAACCTGGCGGCTTTTACCGTTATCCCTGAGGTTCCGGCAGACAAAGACAGGGGACTGGTTATCCGGGCCAAAAGGCTCGAATTGCCTGAGAACCCTGAAGAATTTAGGGGTTATCTCCGACAGTTCAATCTCACAGTCTATAAGGATCTGAGGCACCAATTGCTCATCGGTAATTGTGCCGGCCACGATCTCCTCGAACCTTTTGGTGAATACCTCCACATTCTCGATGGGCATACTTAGCCCCGCTGCATATTTATGACCGCCGAAGCTCTCAAGAAGGTCGCTGCATGCATTGATGGCATAATAAAGATCATAGGTGTCGACCGACCGGGCGGAACCGGTGGCCATGCCGTTGGATTTGGTCAGGACAACTGTCGGCCGGTAGTAATAATCAATCAGCCTGGATGCCACTATTCCAACCACTCCCTTGTGCCATTCCGGGTGAAATAAGACCGTTGTTTTGAGGCTCTTCATAGCCTCATTATTCTCAACCATTTTCCGGGCTGTCTCGGTGATCTCCACATCGATATTCTTCCTGTAGTCATTGTAAGAGTCAATCTTACTGGCCAATTCCACCGCCTCTGCCTCATTCTTGGCTACGAGCAACTCAACAGCACTCTCACCTGAGGATATCCTTCCCGCAGCATTAATCCGTGGCCCGATCTTAAATACAATATCAGAAGCCGTTAGCTGCCGGTCGTCACAATTGCTGATGTTAATCAATGCCTTTAGCCCGGGAATAGGGTTCTCGTTCAGCTTTTTCAATCCGTGGTAAGCAAGGATCCTGTTCTCCCCCGTCATCGGTACCAGGTCGGCAGCGATACTGACACAGACCATATCCAGATATTTGGCGATGTGAGAAAACGGTATACCATTTCTCAGGCAATACCCCTGGAGAAGCTTAAAGCCAACCCCGCAGCCGGATAACTCTTTATAGGGATATTCACAGTCAGGCCGCTTGGGATCCAAAATGGCAACTGCATCCGGCAGATCGTCATCGGGCAGATGATGATCACAAATAATGAACTCGATCCCCTTGCGACGGGCATCGTCCATCTTGTCGGTCGACTTGATACCGCAATCCAAGGCTATAACCAGGGAGTACCCATTCTGCTTGGCATATTCAATGCCCTGAAAGGAAATACCATATCCTTCTGAATATCTGTCGGGGATGTAATATCCTATATCCTTGATCCGCTTTCGTAAAAACGAGTAGATCAGCGCAACCGATGTAGTTCCGTCAACATCAAAGTCACCGTAAACCAAAACTTTCTCCTGATTCGCTACTGCCCGGCCGATCCTCTCAACCGCCTTGTCCATGTCCTTCATCAGAAATGGATTATGCAGACCTTCGACCTGGGGCCTGAAGAAATGGCGGGCTTCCTCAAAATCCCGTATTCCCCTTTGGACCAGCAAAGAAGCCAGCACCCTGCCGATACCCAGCTCATTGGCCAGGCTTTCAACAAAAACCGGTTCGGGTGGCGGAGCTATTTTCCAAAGTTTATTCATGGGGTTTCAGGAATGGGAAAGACTAAAAATAAGCAAATTTCGGTCTTTTTGATATAACTGCCGCGAAAAGTATCTTTGCGGAAAATTAATCAGCCGGTTATGATGGAATTAAGCGAACAAGAACAAATAAGAAGACAATCCCTGGCCGAGATCCGCCAGATGGGTATTAATCCCTATCCTGCTGCCCGATTCCCGGTTACGGCCCATGCCTCAGAAATCCTTGCCGGATTCGATGCCAACCCGGAAAAATACCAGGATATCTCATGCGCAGGAAGACTTATGACGAGAAGAATTATGGGAAAAGCTTCCTTTGCCGAGCTTATGGACCATACCGGCCGGATTCAGATCTATGTCAACCGCGATGAGCTCTGTCCAGGTGAAAACAAGGAATTCTATAACACCTTCTTTAAGCGCCTGCTCGACCTGGGCGATATTATCGGGGTAAAAGGCGAGGTCTTCCGCACCCAGGTAGGAGAACTTACGATTAAAGTTCAGGAGCTGACCCTCCTGTCAAAGTCGATCAGGCCCCTGCCAGTTGTTAAGGAAAAAGATGGAGTTATTTATGATGCCTTCACGGATCCTGATCAGCGTTACCGGCAACGCTATCTCGACCTCATCGTAAATCCGCAGGTGAGAGATGTATTTATTAAGAGGGCTAAGATCGTTAGCACAATGAGGGAGTATCTCGATGCCAAAGGTTACCTCGAGGTGGAGACTCCGGTTTTGCAGCCAATCCATGGAGGAGCAGCTGCCCGTCCCTTCAAGACGCATCACAACACGCTCGATACTGAGCTGTTCCTCAGAATCGCAAACGAGCTTTACCTGAAACGTCTGATCGTAGGAGGTTTCGAAGGGGTTTACGAGTTCTCAAAAGACTTCCGTAACGAGGGAATGGACCGGTTTCATAATCCGGAGTTCACGCAGGTTGAACTTTATGTGCCCTATATGGACTATTTCTGGATGATGGACCTGGTGGAGGAGATGGTCGAGAAAGTTACCCTCGCCCTGCATGGATCCACCATTGTTCAGGTTGGCGAGCATCAGATCGATTTCAGGCGGCCCTGGAAAAGATACACGATGTTTAGTGCTATTCAGGAATTCACTGGAATCGATGTGAGTCAGATGGACGAAACCCAACTCCTGGAAACCTGTAAAAAACTGCATATTGACACCGACAAATCCATGGGCAAAGGCAAGCTCATCGACGAAATCTTCGGTGCCGCCTGCGAATCTAAACTGATTCAGCCGACCTTTATCATGGATTATCCGGTTGAAATGTCGCCGCTCGCCAAGAAACACAGAAGCGTTCCCGGGCTGGTTGAGCGATTTGAGGGGATTTGCAACGGCAAGGAGATCTGCAATGCCTATTCCGAGTTGAACGATCCGATCGATCAGCGGGAACGGTTTGAAGAGCAGCTCCTTCTGGCTCAGCGAGGCGATGAAGAGGCTATGGCCCTCGATGAGGATTTCCTCCGCGCCATCGAATACGGTATGCCTCCCACGTCGGGCCTTGGTATCGGAATTGATCGTTTAGCCATGATCATGACCAATTCCCAATCCATTCAGGATGTAATTTTCTTTCCGCAAATGCGACCCGAAAAAACCAAATAACCAAAATGAGCATCACCATAGAACTAAAATACCTGCGGAATTTCGTCCCTGATAATGCCATTGAGCAGTGGACAGCCCGCGTGAATGAAGCCCACCTAACCGTGATGAACCGAACCGGCCGGGGTAGCGAATTTCTCGGATGGCTGGACCTACCCGAGAAATCGCTGAGTATTGTTGACGAACTCAGCCAGATTGCCGGAGAGTTTGCTGCCGGCCTGGATTCCATTGTTGTGATCGGAATTGGTGGTTCTTACCTGGGGACCCGTGCGGTGACAGAGGCTCTCACAAATCCTTTCGGCGAAATTCGCCCCGGCCCGGAAATCCTTTTTGCCGGACATCAGCTTGTGGATACCTATTATCACCAGCTCACAGCGTACCTGAAAAACCGGAATTGGGGAATCATCGTTGTGTCTAAATCCGGAACAACGACCGAACCGGCTATCGCATTCAGAATCTTGAAACAAGCGCTTGAACATCAGGTCGGACCTGAAAAAGCCGCGTCAAGGGTAATCGCAATTACCGACCAATCCCGAGGAGCACTTCGGAAACTTGCCGATCAACTTGGATATGCAACCTTCGTAATACCCGATGATGTTGGAGGCCGCTTTTCAGTACTTTCTCCGGTTGGACTCGTCCCGCTGGTGGCAGCCGGTTTCTCGGCAGACCAGCTTCTGCAAGGTGCTCTCCGGATGAAACAAAATTCAGGCATGGAAATCGGAATTCAGAATAATCCTGTCACCCTCTATGCCGCACTTCGCAACATACTCCTCAGCCAGGGAAAAACCACCGAGGTATTTTGCAGCTTCCAGCCTCAGCTTCACTACGTGGCCGAATGGTGGAAACAGCTCTATGGCGAGAGTGAGGGAAAAGACGGAAAAGGTATCTTTCCGGCAGCGGTCGAGTATACAACCGATCTGCATTCAATGGGTCAATACATGCAGGATGGCCCGCGCAACCTGTTCGAAACTATGCTGGAACCTGAAAACCCGCATGATTCCTTTCCGATACCCTCTGATCCCCAGGACCTGGATGGCCTCAATTTCCTGGCCGGATCCGATATGAGCGTGGCAAATAAGGCAGCCCTTACCGGAACCGCAGAAGCGCATGTTTCGGGCGGTGTGCCTGTAATAGGGATTAAAACTGGCCCGATCAACGAATTCATGCTGGGCGAGCTCTTCTTTTTCTTTGAAAAAGCCTGTGCAATAAGCGGTTATCTCCTTGGCGTTAACCCGTTTGATCAGCCCGGAGTTGAGCTCTATAAGAAAAACATGTTCAGGCTGCTTGGCAAACCCGGTTATTGATTCTGATTTTTAAGCAGCCATTCTGCATCCCGCAGGATCTGCTCATCAATCGTTATGCCGTTGATCCCCGCTTTTTCCCGGATCTGTCTCATCCAGGTGGTATCTTTCATGATATTAACCCGATAAAAATCAATGTCATGAGGGATCTTTCCGGCCTGATCTGCTTCCCATAGCAGGTAATCAGCATTAGCAAGCAGTTTGGTTTCCATCGGTACCGACGAATAGTCCGACTGGCGCTGGATGTCGTCAAACCAAACGTAGTTTCTTACAATATTTCGCATGAAATCATACCGATATTCCTTGGCAGCATCAGGAAAATAAAAACTGTACAATACATCGGTAAAATCCCAGTCGAACCGGTGATAAAAGCGCTCGGTCACCATAATCAGGATCAGATCCATGCTTTCAACGGTTTCCCGGATATTCAAGGATCCCGTATCCTTTGGTGCCGACCAGGTTTCGGGATATACGGCCTGGTTGTAGTACCAGAAGGCTTCATTGGCAAAAGCAACTGCCGGGATCTTAGCATTCAGGAAATTGAAAAAGAAACTGTCCGAAATAGCTAGTACCCTCGGCTTCTTCAAGGAATCCGGAGCTTCGAAACGCCATGAAGGATAGGCCATCGGGGGATGAACCGGCTTAATTGCCAGGTTCATGATCTCGACCAGATCATTGTCCGTTCCCTTCAGACTATCAGTGCTTTCCATCTGGTCAATCACCAGATCAGGCACAGGGATGCCAAGATGTTCGTTGATAAAGGACAACAGCGTATCTGCAGCATAAGCTACTCCAACAGCCGACCAGTGTATGCCTCCCTTTGGAAACAACGGGAATGGGGCCGTTGCCCTGCTGTCCGCAAAAAAAGCGTTTAGATCCAGCAATGGGATACTCCGGTCTGCCGCTTTTTCTTTGATCGCAGAATAGTTGGAAGCTGCTCCGTGATACCGGGTAAACCTTCTGGGGATGTATTCAGGGAAATAGGTAGCCTTACCCGGTTCCAAAACAACGGCCAGCCGGATGCCGAGCTTCTGCAAGGTGTCGGTAACCCTGGACAAACGGTTGAATTTTTGCTCCCAATAATAGTCCCCGAGAAAATCACGGCCTGTGCTTGACCTGATATAATCCGATTCAAACAGATAATTCCGGCGACCGACAACAACACCGGATGCATTGGCCTTTCTGAAAAGGGTATAATCAACCTGATTTTTCACACGGATTAAAGCCGGTCGAAATCCGATATGCTGTTCGGTTGCCGCATTGTATTTCTCCTGAAATTCAGCGGAAAACCACGACTTCAGGCTGAAAGCCGGATAGGCGGGAGCGTCACCCTGACCTCGCAATTCCCGGATCCGGAATAGCCCGGTGTTTCGTTGAATCATCGGGGCAAGAAGTATCCCAACGAACACAATGAAGATGGCTATTTTGGACTTAAACTGCATAATCAAAAACGAAAATAGATGAAAGGGTTGAATCCGGCAGAGGTTATTGAAGCCAGCGAAAACAGCAGGAATACCAGTGCAATTCCTCCACCAATCCAAAGTTTACGACCGTTATAGGGTTGGTCAATCATCTGCATCTGCCATTTCTCAATGCTTCCGAACATTCCATAGAATCCAAAAAAAGCGCCCACCAAAAGCATGGTCCAAAACTGCAAATCAAGCGTCCAGCCCGGGAAAGCACCGCTGAAACTGAACATCCGGCCAAGGTAAATCCATGCATCATTCAGGCTTTCCGACCGGAACAGCACCCATCCGACCAATGTGATCAGGTAAGTCAGCAAAACCGATGGAATCTTACCCATGCGATCCGACCATCTCAACAGGAAGAGCCGGTCAAGAATCAGAAAAAGACCGTGAAAGCCTCCCCAAACCACAAAGTTCCAGGCCGCTCCGTGCCAGAGTCCGGAAAACAGGAACACGATCCAAAGGTTGAAAAAGAGGCGCCATTGCGAGTTGACCCTGCTGCCTCCGAGTGGAATGTACAGGTAGTTTTTCATCCAACGCCCGAGCGTGATATGCCACCTTCGCCAGAACTCGGTAATCGACCGGGAAATATAGGGATTGTTGAAATTCTCCATAAAGGTGAAGCCCATCATCTTGCCCAGGCCAATCGCCATATCGGAATACCCAGAAAAATCATAGTAGATCTGAAAGGAATAGGCGATGATCCCGATCCACGCCATCGAGGACGAAATATTTTCGGGTCCCATGGCAAAAATCTGATCAACCTGTTGACCTAACACATTGGCTATCAGAACTTTTTTTGCCAAACCAAGAATAAAACGGTAGAGCCCGATAATCCGGTTATCGGCGGTTTCCGAAGTTGAACGATCAACAATCTGGTCTGCAATCTCGTGGTAACGGATGATTGGCCCGGCAATCAGCTTGGGAAACAGAATAATGTACAGCTGATAATCCCAGAAATTCTTCAGCGGTGCATGAACCCTCCGGTAAACATCCACAACATAGGTAATGGTTTCGAAGGTATAGAACGATATCCCGATTGGCATGATCAGACGGGTCCAATGAACACCGTTTAGTCCGAAAACCGTCAGGAAGCTGTTCAGGTTATCGATGAAGAAACCTGAATATTTGAAATAGATCAGCAGACCCAGGTTAATCGATACCGACAGCATCAGCAGGAGCCGCCGGTAAAGACGGGTCTTGGTAGCCGACATCCAGCGAACAAGATGGAAGTCGATAAAGGTGGTGCCGAGAATAACAAAGATGAATTTCGGAGCGCCCCAGCTGTAAAAGAAAATACTGCCGGCAAGAGCAACCCAGTTCCTGAATTTCCTCGGAACCAGGTAGTAGCAAATGAGAAAAACCGGTAAGAAATAGACCAGGAACAGGCTGCTGCTGAATACCATTGTCTTACCGGTTTACTATCTGACCGACTATTTTACATGCTTTGCAACGAAGTCCGATAAAATACCGGTAAGATCGGGATCTCCGATCTCCTGCAAATCATAATATACCCGCGTATTGGGTTTTTTAATCCTGATAATACGGTTCAGGTCAATGGGCGTTCCAATAATCACTGAATCACAATCCGTCCTGTTAATAGTGGTTTCCAGGTCTTTCAGCTGTTGGTCGCCATACCCCATTGCGGGAAGAAGTTTCCCGATATTGGGATAAATCTCAAAGGTTTCCGATAGTTTTCCAACCGTAAAAGGCCGCGGATCCACCTCTTCAGCAGCACCATACTTTCGTGCGGCGACAACTCCTGCCCCGATTTTCATCTCACCATGGGTCAATGTAGGACCGTCTTCAACCACGAGGACACGCTTGCCGCGGATGAGTGAAGGATCATCAACGCGGATGGGAGAAGCACCGTCAACTACAATCGCTTTCGGATTTACCCGTGCCACGTTTTCCCGGATGGTCTGAATATCTTCAGGATGGGCGGAATCAATCTTGTTAATAACCACGACATCAGCAAGCCTCAGATTAACCTCACCTGGATAATAGCGCAGCTCATGGCCGGCGCGATGCGGATCCACCACTATGATGGTCAGGTCGGGTTTGTAAAATGAGAAATCATTGTTCCCGCCATCCCAGAGGATGACGTCGCAGCCCTTTGGATCCTTTTCAGCTGCCCTCAGAATCGCCTCATAATCCACGCCGGCATAAATTACATTTCCACGCACCACATGAGGTTCGTACTCTTCCATCTCCTCAACCGTGCACTTATGTTTTTCGAGGTCACCGATCTCGGCAAACCGCTGAACCTTTTGTGCAACCAGGTCACCGTATGGCATAGGATGCCTTACGGCAACCACTTTCAGCCCCTGCTCCATCAATACTTCGATAACTTTCCGTGAGGTCTGGCTTTTTCGGCAACCCGTGCGTGCAGCCACAACAGCTATCACCGGTTTTGTGCTTTTTACCATGGTACCCTTGGGTCCCAGCAGGGCAAAATTGGCGCCGCATGAATTGACGAGGGCACTTACTTCCATGACCCTCTGATAGGGTACATCACTGTATGAAAAGACACAACAATCGACATCAAATTTGCGGATCAGCTCAGGAAGTTCATCCTGGGCAAAAATTGGAATCCCGTCGGGATAAAGGTTGCCGGCAAGTTCTGCCGGGTACTTGCGTCCGTCAATGTCTGGAATCTGGGCAGCAGTAAAGGCTACCACCTCATATTCTGACTCATTGCGGTAATACGTGTTAAAGTTGTGAAAATCCCTGCCGGCTGCGCCGATGATAATAATTTTTTTTCTGGACATAAAGCCTCCTTGATCGTATAAATAAGTTTACTTAATGCGTCAAATATAACCCATTCAATCCAACTCCAACATGATTAAAGTCTGTCTTTAAGAGACTACCTCGTAGCGGTCTGTATCAAGCCTCAACAATATGAACAGCAATACAGTAAATCCCCATAAGGAGGACCCGCCGGAACTAAAAAAAGGCAAGGGAATCCCTATGACCGGGACAATGCCGATGGTCATACCTATATTAATGGCAAAGTGAAAAAACAGGACTGAAACAACCCCGTATCCGTAAATGCGGGAAAATGCTGACCTCTGCCTCTCAGCCAGAATGATGAGCCGAATGATCAATCCGGAGAATAATCCTACAATAATTAAACTCCCGATAAACCCCCACTCTTCTCCTATTGTGCAAAAAATAAAATCGGTGCTTTGCTCAGGCACAAAATTAAACCGTGTCTGAGTCCCCTGCATGAAACCCTTTCCGAAGAATCCACCGGATCCTATCGCTATCTTGGACTGATTCAGGTTGTATCCCTTACCGAGAAGATCACTCTCAAGCCCAAGAATCTGGTTGATTCGTGACTGTTGGTGATCGCCAAGAATTTCATGGAAAACAAAATCGACGCTGAAAATAAAAACAAGTGCACCGATCCAGACAAAAAGAATTAATAGAAGAGGTTGGTGCTTTTTACGCAGGATAATCAACAAGGAAATGAGAAAAGCAATGACAGATGCAATAAAGAACAGGTAGGTGAGCGAAAAATTCTTACCGATATACCGGCTGATAAGCCATGCAAGGATGAACAATCCCCCCAATATGCCTCCGCCAGTTAGGAAAAATTTCATGTTACGCTGGTAGAGCCAGGTTATCCCCAATGCAACCACACTGATTAAGGGTAAAAGTACCGGCAAGGGAACCAGCAAGGTCAGGATGAAAAGAAGGACTATCAGTCCGCCAATTGCGAGTACCTCCCACCATAATCCTTCGCGGAATAATACAAGGATGAATGCCAGGAATACCAGGGCAGTGCCGGTATCATTCTGAAGGAGGATAAGACCCATGGGAAGGGCCAACAGACCACCAATCATTGCCAGATTTTTGAACTTAAGTATCTGGAAATTAAACCTTGAGATAAATTTCGCAAGAGCGAGTGCAGCTGCGAACTTAACGAATTCTGCCGGCTGGAGGCTGAAAGAGCCGATAAATATCCAGGCACGGGCCCCATTCACTTCACGTCCAATCAGAAGTGTGAGCGGTATTACCGCCAGCATCAGGATATAGATCGGATAGGAAAAAAAACTCCAGAATTTACTGTCAATGGTTAAGACCAGTATAGCCAGAACCAATGCCGTCAAAATATAGTAGAACTGCTTGCTATAGCGTTCGGCGAAGTCAAAGATCGAACCCGGGGCATCCGGATTGTATGTCGAGGCAAAAATATTCATCCAGCCGAAAACAACCATCACCAGAAAGAGGATAATGGTAAGCCAGTCCAGGCGTGCAATAAAATTTGTTCTTCGGTCAGGCATCAGTATTGCTGGTATTCAAGAATCGTTTTTTCCTTGTCAAGCTGTGTAACGGATCCGTTCAGATACTTTTCGATCATCAGGCTGGCAATGGTTGCCGCCCAGGTTCCGCCGGCTCCTGAGTTCTCGACATACGCAACGATTGCAATTCTGGGCCTATCCTTCGGTGCAAACGCAAAAAATCCCGAATGGTCTTCGCCCTGGGAATTCTGTACCGTTCCGGTTTTGCCGCATACTACCACACCCGGAACTCTTGCCCTTGATCCTGTTCCGCCCGGTTCATAAACAACTTCGGCCATTCCGTCGGCAATAATATCAAAGTAACGGGTGTCGATACCGGTGCTGATTTGCCGGGTATATTTCTGAGGTATGGTATCAATGCCTTCAATGGCCTTAACAAAATGCGGAACATAATAGTGCCCGCGGTTCGCAATTATTGCAGCAAGGTTCGCAATCTGGATCGGAACGGTTTCAACCTCCCCCTGCCCGATCGAGTTGGAGTAGATGGTGCTGAATGCCCATCGCCCTTTGCCGTAGATCTTGTCATAGAAGGCAACATCCGGGATAAGTCCTGGTTTGACTCCCGGAATATCCACGGAAAGAACTTGCCCCAGCCCGAAGTTCCTGGCCATGGGCGTCCAGGTAGCCAAGCCCATCTCACTGTCGCGGAAATTACTGGTGCTCTTGCCCTGAAGGATGATCCTCCTGAATAGGTTATAGAAATAGGGGTTGCAGGAATATCGTATGCCTTCCCTGAGTCCGTGTGCATTCGGATGGTCATGGCAACCAATAATGCCCTTATTGCAATCGACACTGTAAAATTCATCTATCACTCCGATCTGTAAAGCAATTAAGGCCTGGATGATCTTGAAAATGGAACCCGGCGAGTACCTCGACATGGTCGCCCGGTTGAATAGCGGATTCAGGCTGTCATTCATCAGCCGGTCAAAGTTCTGCCCACGAACACGCCCAACCAGTTCATTCGGATCATAGCCGGGGCTCGAAATCAACGCGAGAATCTCACCGGTCGCCGGCTCAATGGCTACAATGCTTCCAAGCTTATGGGCAAGCAGCTGCTCTCCATATTGCTGGAGTCCGGCATCAATGGTGGTTGTCAGTTTCTTGCCCGGCTCGGGAATGGTGTCATACCGGCCATTGTCAAAATTCCCCTGAACCCGATTGTGCACATCCACCAGCATAAAATGAATCCCCTTCCTTCCACGAAGAATCTCCTCATATTCCGACTCAAGCCCCGATTTGCCAATATAGTCTCCCATCTGGTAATAGGGATTGTTCTTCATATCGTTGTTATTCACCTCACCCACGTAACCGAGCACATGCGGAGCAATAGGCTCGGGGTATTTCCGCTGAGTTCTGGTTTGTATGGAAAAACCAGGGAACTTGTATAGTTTCTCCTGCAGCGCTGCTATCTGTTCCGGTGAAACATTTCTCACCACCGGTGATTGGCGGTAACGGGAGTATTCCCGGGCTTTCTTCAGGTTTTCACGAAATTCGGCGGGATCAATCTTCAACATTCCACACAAACCCAGCGTGTCAAAGCTTTTAACCTGCTGCGGCAACACCAGCAGGTCGAATACCGCTTCATTGTAAACCAGAACCTTCCCATACCGGTCGAAAATCATTCCCCGGGCCGCAAATTCAACCTGCCTCAGCCTTGAGTTGTTATTTGATGAGAGTTTATAGGACTGGTCGATTACCTGTATGTAAAATAGTCGAAGAGTGTAAATAACAGCTACCAGGAGGACCATCCCCCCGATAATGTATTTACGGTTCTGGTTTTGATTTCTCATGGTTTTACCGCGAAACTCTGAACCGGATTCCTTCCCACATGAGAATCAGGATCAGCGTGAATACACCGCTGAGGATCACTCTCAACAGGGTCCTTAAAATATCACGAAAAGAAAGATCCTCAAGGAAAAACAGGACGAAATGATGTATCCCAATCATAATCAGCGCATAAGTCACAAACCAGATAATCCCATAGTTCTTTGAATCGGGATATGTACCTGATTCATATTCATCCCGGGGGTTGATCCATCGCAGGACAGTTGGCCTCAGGAAAGCAATCAGTACCGTTGAGGCGGCATGAGTTCCTACGGAAGAGCCATTTCCGGCGAGTCCCTGCGGGAAAACATCGATCCCCATTCCAAGGAGGAAGGCCGATCCGAGCAGTATCCAGCCCGGAGTGTCGAACGGAAGTACAAGGATGTACCAGATATAAAAATAGGGATTGATGTAACCGCTAAACTGAACATTGTTTAACACCATCACCTGGAAGAAGATTACCAGGAGAAATCGGAAAATATATCGGTTCAGCCAGTCAATCATAGGTTTGCTCCTCCAGTCTGAGCATTTCGGCCTTTGAGAAATTCCGGATCACGTATACACGGGTTAATTTTTTAAAATCCTGGCTGAGCCTGACCTTCAGCTCGAAGAAACTCCCGGCAGGGGTGCGATCTACTTTAGTGACGAAGCCTGCGATCTCGCCTTCGGGAAATATGGAGGACAATCCACTGGTGATCAATGTATCTCCCTCATATACAATTACATGACTTGGAATCTCCGACACAATGGCCTCCCGGTAATTATACCCGGGCCACGACAGGGTACCGAAATAGCCCTGGGCAGAGAGCTTGACACTACCCTTGAATTTCGAGTTCAGAACAGGGACAACGGTTGAATAATTTGCCGATACACTCATTATCATCCCAACGATCCCCTGAGGACCGACGACTCCCATATCGGGTCTCACCCCCTGTAAAGTCCCAACATCAAGAGTGATATAGTTATTCTGCTTGTTCACCGTATTATTGATAACTCTGGCCGGAATGAAATCGTAGTTGTATGCCGGATTAGCCAGGGTTCTGAGGGAGTCCCGGTCAGCCAGAGGTGACAACCGTGCAAGTTCATGCCTAAGCCTTGCATTCTCGGTGACAAGAGCTGCATTCTCAGATGTCAGATTAAAGAACTTTGACAGTTGGCTGGTCTGACTATAAAAAAAACTGTTTATTCCTTGCGCTGCCTGATAAAGGCGCGCATTTGGCAACGGATTATTCCGAAACAGAATTACGAGAGCAAAAACCTCCAGGATTACGAAAATAATCTGGAAACTAAACCGGATTATAAATCGGATGAGGTTTTGCATCGTTCATCAGGCTATCGCATAAGGAACGGAAACCGTCCAATATTCTTTAACGCAATTCCAGTCCCTCTGGCAACTGCATGAAGCGGATCATCAGATACTTTAAACGGTATGTTGATCTTATCGGTAAGCCTTTTATCGAGTCCTTTCAGCAAAGCCCCTCCACCGGTCAGGTAGATGCCGTTATTAACAATATCCGCATAAAGCTCCGGTGGTGTCCTCTCAAGCACGCTGAGAATGGCTGTCTCAACTTTGGAAAGGGATTTGTCGAGTGAATGGGCAACCTCGCTGTAAGATACCGGCAGTTCAATCGGCAGGGCCGTCATCTGGTTTGGACCCCTGACGATATAATCCTGCGGTGGGTTGGCCAAAAGTGGCAACGCCGCTCCGACATTCATCTTGATATCCTCCGCTGTTTTCTCACCGACTTTAATGTTATGCTGATGACGCATATAGGCCTGTATATCCAGGGTGAATTCATCACCCGCAATACGCATGGATTCGTTGCAGACAATCCCTCCCAGGGCAATAACGGCAATTTCAGTGGTTCCTCCGCCGATATCAACAACCATGTTTCCATCTGGAGCCAGAACATCAAGTCCGATCCCGAGGGCCGCAGCCATTGGCTCGTATATCATGTAAACCTCTCGGGCACCGGCATGCTCAGAGGAGTCGCGGACAGCCCTGATCTCAACCTCGGTGCTTCCTGAAGGTATCCCGATAACAATCCGTAAAGACTGGCTCACAAACTTCTGTTTCTCGGAGATCATCTTGATCATCCCTCGGATCATCAGCTCGGCTGCATTGAAATCTGCGATGACACCGTCGCGCAATGGTCGAATTACCCTGATATTATCATGGGTTTTACCATGCATTTGTCGTGCTTTGTCACCGAGTGCAAAAAGCTTTCCGGTAGCTACGTCAATGGCCACAATCGAAGGCTCGTCAACCACAATTTTGTCATTATGAATGATAATTGTGTTTGCAGTACCAAGATCAATGGCAATCTCCTGAGTCAGAAATGAAAAAAGACCCATGTTATTTCTCCTGAGTATTAATGTTTAAAATGGCGGATTCCGGTAAAAACCATCCCGATTCCGTTAGCATTGCAATAATCTATTGTATCCTGATCCCGAACAGAGCCTCCAGGCTGAATCACTGACCGGACTCCGGCTTCAAAAGCAATCTCGACGCTATCGGCAAATGGGAAAAATGCGTCGGACGCCATAACTGCGCCGTTGAGGTCGAAACCAAAGCTCCTGGCTTTGGCAATGGCCTGTTTTAATGCATCCACGCGCGAGGTCTGACCAGTGCCGCTGGCATATAACTGCTTATTCTTTGCCAGAACAATGGCATTCGATTTAGTATGTTTAACCAGCTTGTTGGCAAAAAGAAGATCCTCCGTTACCTCCGTAGGCGGAGCAACAGTTGTTACAACCCTCATGTCGTCAGTGGACTCCTGTTTTAAATCCCGGTCCTGAAGGAGAACCCCGTTGAGCAGGCTCTTGAACTGAACGACCGGAAGTTTGACATCAGGCTTGCGGATTAGAATGATCCTGTTCTTTTTTTGTTTAAGTATCTCAAGGGCCTGGGGTTCATATGCAGGGGCAAGGATGATCTCAAAGAACAATTGGTTGATTTCCTCCGCTGTAATCCTATCTATACTTGCATTGGTAATGAGGATTCCGCCATAAGCCGAAACCGGATCTGCCGCAAGCGCAAGCTGCCAGGCTTCGAGGAGAGAAGAACGCGAAGCGATCCCGCAGGCATTGTTATGCTTTAGAATAGCGAAGGTGGTCTCAGTAAACTCATCGATCAGGGCAATGGCAGCCTCAACATCCAGCAGGTTGTTATAGGAAATTTCTTTGCCGTGCAATTGTTGAAACATACCATCGAAATCCCCGTAAAAGGTCCCCTTTTGATGAGGGTTTTCGCCATAACGGAGCGATCGGGCAGGATTGGCACTTTTGCGGAATTGGGTCGGGACCGGGCCGGCAAGGTGATTATAAATGGCTGAATCATATCCGCTGCTTACGGCAAAGGCCGCAACTGCGTATTCATAACGGTCATTTTGAGTTGTCAGGCCCTGTTTCTCGTCGAGCAAATTCAGTAGCGGTGTATAGTATTCAACCGAGGGTACAATCAGTACATCCTCATAATTCTTGGCAGCGGCGCGGATCAGCGAGATGCCACCGATATCAATCTTTTCAATGATCTCAGGGAGCGATGCCCCCGATGCAACCGTATGCTCAAAAGGATAGAGGTCAACAATAACCAGGTCTATCTCCGGAATTTCATAAGATTTTAAACTCTCTAAATCACCTGAATGCGAGCGCCTGGCCAGTATTCCTCCAAATACTTTAGGATGCAAGGTTTTAACCCTACCGCCTAAAATGCTGGGATAACCGGTAAGGGATTCCACGCGGTCAACAGAAAAACCCAATGATTCAATGAAATCAGCCGTTCCACCGGTACTGATTAGCCTTACGCCTAGCTGATTGAGCTTAATGATTATCTCATCCAGCCGATCCTTATGGAAGACAGAAATTAATGCTGTCCTGATATGCCTTTCGATAAACAACCTCCCTGATTTTTAAGACTGCAAATTTATTAAAAATAGACAGATATATCAATTCCCTACCCTATGGCACCCAAATAAATGACTAATTTTGCAATCCATGACAAACCGATTCCGGTCAACGATCATCTGGGTTCGCATCTTCCGCGACAGCATTGGATTTGCGATCCACTCGCTCATCGCTAACAAGCTCCGCACTATCCTGTCGCTTTTAGGCATCACCATCGGGATATTTGCTATCGTTTCTGTTTTCACCGTGGTTGACTCTCTGGGACGAACCATTCGTAAAAACATTTCAGAGCTTGGAGACAATGTTGTATACATCCAAAAATGGCCGATGGCCTTTGGCCCCGGATTCCAATGGTGGAAATATATTCAGCGGCCTGAGCCGGAAATGCGCGAGATGAATGAGATTATCAGCCGGTCCCGGACTGTTGAGGCCGCTGCATTTTCTGTTCAGGGGCAGCGCAACTTGAGTTACAAGAGCAATTCAATCAACGACATATGGATTCTATCCGTTTCTGAAGACTACGAAAAGGTACGTGCCTTTGAGGTGGAAGAAGGACGATTCCTCAGCCAGGCAGAGTTCCGCTCTGGCACCAATGTTGCCGTGATCGGCCGTAAGATAGCCGACGATCTTTTCCCTGGCGAAACACCCATTGGTAAAACCATAGAAATAGCCTCCGCAAAAGTCGGGGTGGTAGGAATCTTCAAAAAGGAGGGCGAGGGCATTAATATGGGCAGCAACGATCAACTGGTTCTGATACCTCTCAACTATGCAAGAACCCTCATAAACATTCGTGGCTCAGGGGTTCGGCCAACATTGATGGTCAAATCAAAAGCCGGAGTCCCGATCGATGAAATGGTTGATGAACTAACCGGTATCATGCGGTCCATCAGGAAACTCAAACCGATCCAGGAGGACAACTTCTCCCTGAATACCCTTTCAATGATTTCAAATGCTTTCGACCAGCTGTTTGTAACATTGAACCTTGCTGGATTTATCATTGGTGGATTTGCTATACTGGTGGGAGGATTCGGAATTGCTAACATAATGTTTGTTTCCGTCAGGGAAAGAACAAGGATTATCGGCATCCAGAAAGCAATTGGCGCCCGAAGCTCTTTCGTCATGTTCGAATTCCTCTTTGAAGCTGTAGCCCTCGCAGTTATGGGCGGCATCGTAGGCCTCCTGCTGATCTTCCTGGGTTCCCTCATCGCAAACTCAATGATGGAATTTCAAATTGTTCTGGGCCTGAACAATATCATCCTCGGTCTTTCAATCTCCGCCGTCATTGGCATCATCGCCGGCTTCGCCCCAGCCTACCGCGCATCAAAACTCAATCCGGTGGTAGCGATACAAACGGTATAGGGGGCATAAGGGCACAAGGGCACAAGGGCACAAGGGCATAAGGGCACAAGGGCACAAGGGCACAAGGGCACAAGGGCACAAGGGCATAAGGGCATGGGGGCATAAGGAAGAACCGTCACTTCACCTCCCCGTCTCTCAGTCTCTCGGTCTCTCAGTCTTACAGTCTTAAAGCCTCTCTGTCTCCCGACTCCCGACTCCCAACTCCCGACTCCCGACTCCCGACTCCCGACTCCACAACCACCGCCATCTCCAAAAACTCCCCCACCCCAAGCTGCTCGGCTCTCTGACCACCGAAGCCGGTTGCTTCCAGTTCAGGGCACCACAATGCGGAAAGGGCATTACGCAACGTTTTGCGCCGCTGATTGAAGGCCATCTTAACCACCTTATATAACGTCTCCGGCCGGCAGGGCAGGCTGATGTCCTTCTTCCGAGTAAACCGCACCACCCCTGATTTTACCTTTGGCGGCGGACGAAACATCTCTTCATTCACCGTAAACAGATATTGGCTGTCGTAAAAAGCACCCATAAGAACACTTAGAATACCATACTCCTTCGACCCGGGCCCGGAAGCAATCCTGCGGGCGACCTCACGCTGGAACATCCCCACTACCTCAAACACCTGTTCACGGTACTCAAGCACGCGAAACAAAATCTGAGAACTGATATTGTATGGAAAATTCCCGATCACCGCAATCTGGCCCGGTGTGGCAACCGACAGGTCGAGCTTGAGAAAATCACTGCTGATGATCCGCGGAGTTAAATCGGGATAATGATCATGCAGATACTCTACCGAATCGCGATCGAGCTCAACTGCGTATAGCCTCTCACCGAACCGTTCCAGTAAACCCCGGGTTAGAACGCCCATACCGGGCCCGATTTCCAGGACAATCCCGTCGCTCCCCCCGTCGAGAGCCTCCACGATGCGCTCCGCCGTAGGTGTATGAGTCAGAAAATGCTGACCCATACTCTTTTTCGCCCTTACCCTGTCCGACATATCGATTTGTTTCAGTTATATTTACCCCGACCAGCTAGCCCGGCCCCAAAAGTAACGAATTTGAAGATCACCCGACTGCAGTCCAACCTGATCAAAGCCGTACTGGCCTTGATTGCCACTGCATACCTGGTATACAGACTGGTCGTATTTGAGCACTGGGATCAGGCCATGCCCAGACTGGCAGAGGCTTTCAGAGGCAATCGGTTCTGGTTTCTCATTGTGGCATTCCTCCTGATCTTCCTGAACTTCTCTTCCGAGGCAATCAAATGGCAGAGAATGGTTAACCGTCTGGAACTGGTCACATACATTAGGGCCATGCAGGGCGTGCTTTCCAGCCTGGCCATGGCAATTACAACCCCCAACCGGATCGGCGATATCATTACCCGGGGGTTGATCCTGAAACAAGGCAACCGGCTGGCAGGCACGGGCCTGACATTCCTGTGCGTCCTGTCGCAGATGGTGGTCACCATAACCCTCGGCCTCATCGGAGCCGCCGCCTATCTGCCGTCCAACGAATACCTCCTCCAGGACCACTCAAACTCCTGGGTGCTGACCTTCTCCGTCGCCATCACTTCAGGACTGATCCTGATCATCCTCTTTTTCGCCATTGACCGCCTTTCCGGCTGGTTTCAGAAATTCAAATGGCTTAAAGTATTCCATTCATTCCTGCAGGCACTCACCGGTGTGTCGGGCCGGGATAAAACCTTTCTGCTCACTTTCTCAACGATCAAGTTTATCACCTATATCACCCAGTATTACCTTATCCTTCACTTCTTCGACATTCATCTCGATATTTTCACCGGCCTCTCCGCTATCGCCCTGCTCCAACTGATCCTCCATTTCATACCGGTACCCACCGTCGGTGACCTTGGCGTCCGCGGTTCGGTTGCCATCCTGATTCTGGGCGCCTATACCGCCGACGTACCGGCTATCGTCTTCACAACCTTTACTATCTGGATCATCAACATCATGCTCCCCGCTCTGATCGGCGTGTTCCTGCTCCGGAAAATCAAGCTGGAAACTCATGATTGATGCACTCTCTATAGTACTTCTGCTCACAGTATCGGTTTACTTTACCCTGATAAGCGCCTTTACCATCGGCTGGCTTCGGACGCCGGTCAAACAGCACGAAACTCCAAACCCACCGGTCCATGTCAGCATCCTGATACCTTGCCGGAACGAACAGGAAAACATCGATGAGCTGGCAAAAGCCCTTAATCAGCAGGTATATCCGAAGGAATTCTGTGAAATAATATGGATCGATGATCATTCAGCCGACGGGACCCTGGAATTATTGGAAACCATTATAGCCGGGAACCCGACCAACAAACTTATACGGATGACGGGTGCCGGAGCCGGAAAAAAGGCTGCTCTCAGGGCAGGTATGCAGGCTGCAAGCGGCGAACTTATCCTTCTGACCGACGCCGATAGCCATCCAGGCCCGCTCTGGATCCGCTCAATGGCGGGATTTTTCAGAAAAACCCATGCCGACCTGATTGCCGGTCCCGTTGTTCTGGGCCCCGCTCTAAGCTGGCAGGAGAAGATTCAGAAACTTGAATTTCTGAGCCTTGTCGCCTCCTCAGCAGGTGCTGCCGGGCTCCGTCGCCCTGTGATGATCCAGGGGCCAAATATCGGAGTAAGAGCTTCAGAGTATAAGATGATTGTTAATGACCTTAACAACCGGTTCGTCTCCGGTGATGACGCATTCCTGCTGCAATCTATGAAACGGATTCCCGGGAAAACCATCCGGTTCAACCTCGATCATCAGGCAATCATTGAATCCCGGCCCGCCATCAGTCTTTTCGACTTCCTCCGGCAGCGACAGCGCTGGGCGTCGAAGGCCAGGGGCTATACCGATCCCCTGATGATCATTACATCGGTATTAGTGTTCCTCTCCAACCTATCCATTCTTGTTTCCCTGGTGGCCGCGCTGTTTTTCTCCGGTTCTCCCATCCTTCCCCTTATTCTGTTCTCGCTTAAGTCGCTGGCCGACTTCCCCCTTCTCTTGGCCGCCACCCGCTTTTATCGCTGCACATCCCTTCTGCTCTGGTTCCTGCCAGTGCAGGTTTTCTATCCTTTCTATGTGGTATTTGCTGCAGGATGGGCCATGCTCGGCAGGGTCACGTGGAAATAACCGTAGGGACGCATACATGAGTCCGGGTAAAGACGCATTATGCGTCAGGGAAGAAGACGCATCTATGCGTCTCTACAGGTTCCGTTTTTGCAAAATCTGCCTGCTGATCAGGTAAAATATTGTTCCATACCCCACCGCCAGCAACAAATTGGCCCAAACCGGCAATGAGACCGCAAAATCCTGAAAATCGGTATTAGTCTTAAAAAACTCCGTAAGGGTAAGGTCGGGCATGGGCGTGAGACGAGTTATGACGCGCATCGGGAAAAACAGGCCTAACTTGGTCCACACATATTTTTTTAACACCAGCCGGATGATTGGCTCCAGGATAACCTGATAGATGATCAGTACAACGATAGCCAGTGTCTTATTCCGCAGCCATACGGCCAGCATCAGGGCAAAGAGCATGTGGGCAACCGCCTGGATAAAGTAGATTCCCAGCATCCAGAGGTTGGAAAACACATCGCTGAAAGAGTATCCCGTGGAATAAATAAACCCGAAGATCAGCCCGAAGACAAAAATAATGATCGTGTTGGCCAGTGCGATTCCAATAATTACCAGCAGCTTGCCGTTGAGCAATTCCGATCTTGACAGCCCATTGACCACCTGCTGGCGGAACATATTGAAGGAATACTCGTTGCCCACGAGAAACAGGAGAATGATCGCCAGGAAAATATTGGATTTTGCAGCCAGATAGGCCCAGGTTTTCCATATCTCCGGGAAAATGTACAACGACTTAAAATTCAAAATATC
The DNA here is from genome assembly GCA_964416825.1 of uncultured Porphyromonadaceae bacterium. Lineage (GTDB taxonomy): Bacteria > Bacteroidota > Bacteroidia > Bacteroidales > UBA12481 > UBA12481. The sequence continues at coordinate 16,484 of CAYQFT010000009.1, read as the reverse complement.
CTGGTTATTAACCATGGAAGCTTCGAGCTTGATGTTCGGGATAATAATGATGGAGATCAAAAAGGATCCAACATATAATATCCCGAGTATCTGGAACACCCGGTACGGAAGCACCTTGATGGATTCTATCTTTAAAAGCTTCATCATGGCATCGGAGTATTAGATTGTTTAACCAGTTCGAGAAACTGATCTTCCAGACGGTTCTTCCTGACTTCCATCCGGGACAGTACAATTCCGGAACCAATCAGCTCACGGTTAAGATCGGCATGCTTAACATCGGGTTTCAGTTCAACCCTGAATTCAAGCCCCTCGCGGCTGAAAGATTCCACCAGGGAGGACTGGCTCAGTGAAATGTTCAACTTTTCGGGCTCATCACTCTCAAGAATAACCAGATCCCTGCCCTGTATGAGGCTGTCAACCTTGCCCTCTGCCAGCTTATTCCCCTTTTTCAAGACCACCACATGGGTGCACACTTTTTCCACTTCATCCAGGATATGACTCGCCAAAAGAATGGTCTTACCCGTGGAAGCCACCTGCCGGATGAGGTTCCGGACCTCGGCAATGCCCTCGGGATCGAGTCCGTTGGTGGGCTCATCCAGAACCAATACCTCCGGATCTCCGAGCAACAATGCACCTAAGGCCAGGCGCTGCTTCATCCCCAGCGATAACGTAGCAAACCTTGAACGGCTGCGCTCGCGCAGGTTTACCAAAGACAGCACACGGAAAATGTCCCTTTCATCGATGCTCTTGATCCGGCAGACCACCTTCAGGTTCTGCTCAAGGTTCAGGTAAGGATAAAAATTCGGGGTCTCAATCAGAGCCCCGATGCGGATGTTCGCCGCTGGCGAAGGCTTCTGCCCGAACCAGCGGAATGTTCCGCCATCCGGTGCCACGATCCCCATCAGCATGGATAGGGTTGTGGTCTTGCCGCTGCCGTTCGGCCCCAGAATCCCGTATACCTGACCGGATTCAACGGTAAGCGACAGTTGGTTGACTGCATGCACTGCCCCGTAGGACTTGTCCAGCCTGTCAGTTTCTAATACAATCATAGTTTGATTTTGGTGATTAGTTGCCCATTTCAGAGATAAACTTGATTCGGATCAGCCGGATATCCTCCTCAGTATATTCATCTTCGCCAAGTTCCGACAAAGCATCTTCAACCGATTCTGTTTCCGCTTCCTCTTTGAAATAGGTATAGATTTCTTGCTGATGTTCCTCGTCCATTACCTCATCAATGAAGTAATCGATATTAAGCTTGGTTCCGCTGTTGACAATGGATTCAATTTCTTTAAGCATCTCGTTCATTTCCAGACCCTTCGACTCTGCAATTACGTCGAGGGGCACCTTGCGGTCAACACTCTGGATGATGGAAACCTTCATGCTCGATTTGTTGACAATCGACCGCACCACCAAATCCTGAGGCCTTTCGATTTCCTTTTCCTCCACATATATCTTGATCAGCTCCACGAATTCCTTGCCATATCGCTGAGCTTTTCCGATGCCCACGCCCGTCATGTTGGCCAGCTCTTCAATCCGGATAGGATAATAAACCGCCATATCCTCAAGCGATGGATCCTGGAAAATGACAAATGGTGGAAGATTGTGCTTTTTTGAGACCTTTTTTCTCAGGTCCTTCAGGAGGCTGAACAATTCAGGATCAACTGCACCGGCGCCTCCACCCCTTGGAGCTTTCTGCTCATCGGATTCTTCGTAAGTCGGGTCCTCAGTTAACATAAAGGAAACAGGTTCTTCCAGAAATTGCTTACCGGCATCGGTAAGTTTTAATGTTCCGTAATTATCAATGTCTTTATCCAGCAATTGTCCGATCAGTGCCTGCCTTAGTACCGCCTGCCAGAAACGCTCATCCTTTTCACTCCCCTGTCCGAATATTTCGAGATGGTTGTGTTTATAGGTCCGGATGGCAGAGTTGACCTGACCGGTTAAAACTTTTGCAACATGCTCTGGCTTAAATCGTTCCTTTACTTCAAGCACCGCATCCAAAGCCAATGCAATATAATCTTTCCCTTCAAATTGTGTTTTGGGATTGAGACAATTATCGCAATTCTCGCAGTTGTCCTTATGATACTCTTCCCCAAAGTAATGCAGCAGCTGCCGACGCCGGCAGATCGATGATTCTGCATATGAGGCAGTTTCGTGGAGCAATTGCCGACCAATCTCCTGCTCTGCAACGGGTTTGCCCTGCATGAATTTCTCGAGCTTCTGGATATCCTTGTAACTGTAAAAGGCGATGCAGTTTCCCTCTCCTCCATCGCGTCCTGCCCTGCCCGTTTCCTGGTAGTAGCCTTCGAGGCTCTTTGGAATATCATAGTGCAGAACATACCTGACATCCGGCTTGTCAATCCCCATTCCGAAGGCTATGGTTGCCACGATAACCTCTACCTCTTCCATCAGGAATTTATCCTGATTGGTGCCACGTGTGTTTCCGTCCAGGCCGGCATGATACGGAAGAGCTTTAATCCCATTGACCACAAGGGTTTCTGCAAGGTCCTCCACCTGTTTTCGACTCAGGCAATAGATGATTCCCGATTTCCCCTGATTCTCCTTGATATACTTAATAATCTGTTTCTCGGGGTCCTGCTTGGTCCGGACCTCATAATAGAGGTTTTCACGATTAAAGGAGGATTTGAACTCATCAGCGTCCAGTACGCCCAGGTTTTTCTGGATATCGTTCTGCACTTTTGGCGTGGCCGTTGCTGTCAGCGCCATGATGGGAGCCCGTCCGATCTGTTCAATAATGGGCCGTATCCTCCGGTATTCCGGTCTGAAATCATGCCCCCATTCCGATATACAGTGAGCCTCATCAATAGCGAAGAAGGATATGGTCACTCCCTGGAGAAATTCCGTATAGTCCAGTTTGTTCAGGGATTCAGGGGCTACATACAGCAGCTTGGTCCTGGCGCTCTGCACATCCTCAAGAACCTTGGTAATCTGTGCCTTCGTCAGCGAAGAGTTCAGAAAATGCGCCACTCCGTCAATCGTGCTGAAAGCCCGCATGGAGTCCACCTGGTTCTTCATCAGGGCTATCAGGGGCGAAATTACAATAGCGGTGCCCTCCATGAACAGGGCCGGCAACTGATAACACAGTGACTTTCCGCCGCCGGTTGGCATCAGGACAAAAGAGTCCCTGCCTGACAATACATTCATGATAACCGCTTCCTGGTTAACCTTGAAAGTGTCAAATCCAAAATTAAGTTTCAGGAATTCATGAAGCTTCGCTGTATCCACATCCATCCTTTCAATAATTTAGCCAAACCAACGTTTTAGAATTACTACTTTTGTAGATTAAATTTAAGAAATTTTAAACACCAAAAGGCACCCATTAAAAAAGTTATCATGATCGACCACAAAGAAATACTCAGGCGCGCCGAAATAACCCTTCGCACGGAAGCGGATGCCCTGATGAATCTTGTCGGGAGCCTTGATGAATCCTTTGCCATGTTGGTGGAAAGAATTCACAACAGCCCCGGGCGTCTGGTACTGACAGGTGTGGGGAAAAGCGCTTTAATCGCCCGTAAAATTTCAGCAACCCTCAATTCAATCGGCACCTCCTCTGTTTTTATTCATGCAACCGATGCCCTACACGGCGATTTGGGGAATTTGTGTGAAGAAGATCTCGTGCTTTTTATATCAAAGTCGGGAAATACCCCGGAGATTCAGATTCTCGTCCCACAAATCCGCACGCTTGGAAACTCCATCCTTGCCCTGGTTTCAGATCCCGGATCCTATCTCGAAAGCCAGGCTGAAATCACCGTAAGGATTCCAGTGCAGGCCGAAGCCTGCCGGATCAGCATGATTCCCACAACCAGCACTACCCTGCAACTGGCGATGGGTGATGCACTGGCCATGTGCCTTCTCGAACTGAAAGGCTTCACGGAAAGTGATTTCGCGAGGCTCCACCCCGGAGGATCGATCGGTAAAAGACTGTTCCTCAGAGTCTCCGACCTTTACACCCACAACGAGAAACCCCTGGTTCTCATCAACGACCCCATCCCTGCCGTTATCATGGAGATCACCTCGAAAAGGCTGGGCGCTGCTGCCGTGGCAGATGAGCATGGAAGAATCGCAGGGATCATAACCGACGGAGATTTGAGACGAATGCTGAAAAACCATGATGATACCCGCAATCTCACGGCAGGCATGATCATGTCGGCAAACCCAAAAAGCATTGCACCCGGGGAACTTGCTGCAGCAGCGCTCGAAATCATGCGTGCCGGCAGCATTACACAGGTTCTCGTTATGATGAACGATCAATATATCGGGGTAATTCATATTCACGACATCCTTCGGGAAGGAATAGTATAACCGGCCATGAAACTCTATACCCAGAACCTCGTTAAGAAATATCGCCAGCGCACTGTTGTCAACAACGTTTCGGTTGAAGTCCAGCAGGGTGAAATAGTGGGACTACTCGGTCCCAATGGCGCCGGAAAAACAACCACCTTCTACATGATAGTCGGGCTTATACGGCCAAATGCAGGTCGCATTTTCCTGGAAGACCGGGACATCACGAACGACCCTGTATATAAAAGAGCACAGGGAGGCATCGGTTACCTGGCTCAGGAACCTTCAGTTTTCCGGAATATGACCGTTGAGGATAATATTTATTCCGTGCTGGAAATGACAAAGATCCCGAAACCGGAACAAAAGGAACGCGCTGAATCTCTGATCCATGAATTTGGCCTCGATAAACTCAGGCGAAACAAGGGCATCCAGCTGAGCGGAGGTGAACGCAGGAGAACCGAAATCGCACGCGCACTGGCCCTTAAACCTAACTTCATCCTCCTCGATGAACCTTTTGCCGGTGTTGACCCCATTGCCGTGGAAGATATCCAGAGCATCGTTTGCAAACTCAAGGAGAAAAATATCGGGGTCATCATCACCGACCATAATGTCCATGAAACCCTTACGATTACCGACCGGGCATACCTCCTGTTCGAAGGGAGCATCCTGAAAGCCGGAACCGCTGAGGAACTTTCTGAAGATGAACAGGTAAGAAAGGTATACCTGGGGCAGAACTTTGCCCTCCGCAAATAGGCGGTAATCCCCGCCACTGTAACCACTTATCGGATTTTTTTCTATCTTTGCCGGACTTTTGCGGATGTGTCGTAATTGGTAGCCGAGCCAGACTTAGGATCTGGTGCCGAAAGGCGTAAGGGTTCGAGTCCCTTCATCCGCACTTTTTCATTCCTACAAGTTACAGATACACATGAACATTACCCGAGAAAACATTGACGACCTGAATGCCGTATTAAAGATTACCCTGGAGCCGGCAGATTACCAACCAAAAGTAGAAACCACACTGACTGATTACCGTAAAAAAGTTAAGATTGACGGATTCAGGCCCGGGAAAGTGCCGGCCAGTCTGGTAAAAAAGATTTACGGCAAAGCCATTCAGGTTGAAGAGGTTCAGAACATGCTTGCTGAAACACTGAACAATTATTTGAAGGAAAACAACATACGGATCTTGGGTGAGCCGATGGCCAATGAAAACACCCCGCCGATCGACTGGGATACCCAGGAAGTTTTTGAATTCCATTTTGATCTGGGAATATCCCCGGATATCGATATAAAAATCAGCAAAAAGGATAAGGTTACCGAATTTCACATCTCTGTTACTGAAGAGATGATCGACAAGCAGGTTGAAGACTATGCCCGCAGGTTCGCCATCTTCGAGCCCACCGAAACGATCTCTGAAGAAGATATGGTTAAAGGGGATCTTTGCGAGATTTCTGAGCACGGTCATACCCATGATCACGATCACCGGCATGACCATGATCATGAGGATGGCCACGACCACCAGCATGAGATTCATGCCCACGGGGCCATGATTCACGTTCAGTCCATAGCCGACGAAAAAATCAAGAAACAGTTCGTTGGAGCCGGAGTCAACGACACGATCGTCTTTAATCCGAAAATCGCCTTCCCGAATGACACAGACCGGGCAACTCTGCTGAAAATCAGCAAGGAACAAGCCATGGAAATCAATTCTGATTTTGAATTCACCGTTTCCGAAGTGAGCCGCTTCAAACCGGCGGAAATCGATCAGAGCCTGTTCGACAAAACCTACGGTGAAGGCGAAATTGACTCCATCGAGGCCTACCGCGCCCGGGTCAAGGAAGATATTGACCGTCGCTACTCAAGGGAAAGCCGGTACAAGTTCCATGTTGACACCAAAGAGAAGCTGATGGCAAAAACCGATGTCCCGCTTCCTGAAGCCTTCCTGAAAAGATGGATGCTGGCCACTTCAACTGACGGAAAGCTTACTCCTGAGCAGCTTGACCAGGAGTTCCCGGCGTTCGGACTGGATCTGAAATGGAGGATGATCAAGAATCATTTCATCAACGAGGTCAAAATCGAAGCAACCGAAGAGGAAATTCGCGAACAGGCCGTATGGTCAGCTCAGTCACGCTATTTCCAGTATGGAATTTATGATGCACCGGTTGAGCAGCTATTCCGCTTTGCCGATGCCCTCCTGAAAAACAGTGAGGAGAAACAGAGGATCGCAGACGTTATCCTTGAAAACAAGGTGATTGACCATGTTAAAACCCTGATCAAGGCAGAGGAAAAAGAGATCAGTCTGGAAGATTTTAATAAATTGACAGAATAATTCAAGAAGTTTCCAACCATGAAACATCAAGACGAATTTCGCAAATACGCTGTCGGGCACCTGGGGATCAGCAGCCTGAACCTCGAGCGGTACCAATCGATGTATGATTATTACGTGTCACCCACAATCATTGAGGAACGCCAGTTAAATGTGGCTTCCATGGATGTATTCTCGCGCCTTATGATGGACCGTATCATCTTTCTGGGAACCCCGATTGATGATGATGTGGCCAATATCATTCAAGGGCAGCTTCTATTCCTGGAATCTGCCGATCCGCGCAAGGACATTATCATTTATTTCAATTCTCCTGGCGGAATGGTGCATTCAGGATTGGGCATCTATGACACCATGCAATATATTAATCCCGCCATCGTCACCATCTGTACAGGAATGGCCGCCTCCATGGCAGCTGTGCTCCTGACCGGCGGTACAAAAGGAAAGCGGTCTGCACTTAAGCACTCACGGGTGATGATTCATCAGCCGCTGGGCGGAGCTCAGGGTCAGGCTTCGGATATCGAAATACAGGTGCGGGAATTGCAAAAACTGAAGAAAGAACTCTATGACATCCTTGCACACCATACCGGTCAGCCTTTCAAGAAAATAGAAAAAGATTCCGACAGGAATTTTTGGATGACAGCAGATGAGGCTAAAGAGTATGGCATGATCGATGAGGTAATGGTTCGCGATAATAAAAAATAATCTTTTCCGATGGGAAATCCGGCGGTGGATAAGTGCTCGTTCTGCGGCAGAACCAAAGAAGACGTCAATCTTCTGATTGCTGGCGTATCTGGCCACATCTGTGATTTCTGCATCGAACAGGCCTATACCATCATCCGGGAGGAGATGAAACCCGATAAACCTTTTACACTGGGCGATATCGAGGTAAAAACTCCTGTACAGATCAAGAAATTCCTGGATCAGTATGTAATCGGTCAGGAAGACGCAAAAAAGGTTCTTTCCGTTGCGGTTTACAATCATTACAAACGACTTGGTCAGGAAGATTCCCGAAACGAAGTTGAGATCGAGAAGTCAAACATTATACTGGTTGGGGAAACCGGTACCGGTAAGACTTTGTTGGCAAAGACTATTGCCAGGATGCTCCATGTTCCTTTCACCATTGTTGATGCCACGGTCCTCACGGAAGCCGGATATGTTGGGGAAGATATCGAGAGCCTCCTGACCCGCCTGCTTCAGGTTGCAGATTATGACGTTAAGGCAGCCGAACGTGGCATTGTTTTTATCGATGAAATTGACAAGATTGCAAGGAAAAGCGATAATCCCTCAATAACCCGCGATGTATCGGGCGAGGGTGTTCAACAAGGGCTCCTCAAGCTTCTCGAAGGCTCTGTTGTAAATGTTCCTCCGCAGGGCGGGCGAAAGCATCCGGAGCAGAAAATGATTCCGATCGATACAAAAAACATCCTGTTCATTGCTGGCGGTGCTTTCGACGGAATTGAAAGAAAAATAGCCCAGCGACTGAACACCAAGGTGATCGGTTATGGTGCACAGAAGAAGGCGGACGAGATCGACCGGAATAACCTGATTCAGTATGTTGCCCCGCAGGACCTTAAATCTTTTGGGATGATCCCTGAAATTGTAGGCAGGCTACCGGTAATCGCTCACCTGAACCCCCTCGATCGGGATGCGCTCAAACAGATCCTGACTGAGCCCAAGAATTCCATTATCAAGCAATATATCAAACTCTTCCAGATGGATGAAATTCAGCTCTCCTTCGACAAGGAAGCGCTTGAACATATAGTCGATCTGGCCATTGAGTTTAAGCTGGGTGCCAGGGGACTTCGTTCAATCTGTGAAGCCATCATGATCGATGTAATGTTTGAGACGCCGTCAGACAAAAAACCTGCGATCAACATTACCCGGGATTATGCTGAGCAGCAGATGAACAAGATCACAGCCAACCGGCTTAAAGCCAGTTAGCCAATCCTTTCGTAAATCAGGAAAGTATAACCCGGATCATGATCCGGGTGAGGCTCCCGGTAAACCTCTTTCCACTCATCGGGCATGAGCTCGGGAAACCATGTGTCCGCTTCAAAGTCCCTGTCAACCACTGTGAGGTATACCTTCTGGGCAAGTGGCAGAAATTGCCGGTAGATCATTCCTCCCCCGATAATGAAATTTTCCTGATGGGCATCCATGATTACAGTTGCCTCCCCAATCGACCCCACGCAGGTGGTACCGGGAAAACAGTCACCGGGAACATCGGTAATAATAATATTTCTGCGGCCAGGCAGCGGCCGGGTCGGGAGCGACTCCCAGGTTCGCCGGCCCATAACCACCGGATGCCCCTGTGTGTGTCTCTTAAACCACCGGAAGTCTTCCGGAATATGCCAGAGCAACTGGTTGTTCATGCCGATGGCCCAATTACGGGCCACAGCAACTATGATGGAAACAGGCTTGGCGGGCACGTCTGTCATACCGATATATCTGCTTTAATGTGTGGATGCGGATCATAATCCGTGAGTGTCAAATCCTCAAACTCAAAATCCAGGACCCTCTCCTTTGCCGGATTCAATTGAAGCACTGGAAGATTCCGGGGCTCGCGGGTAATTTGCACTTTTGCCTGCTCAATATGATTTAGGTATAGGTGGGCATCCCCCAGAGTATGAACAAACTCATAAGGTTGTAACCCGGTCTCCCTGGCTACCATCATGAGTAAAAGGCTGTAGGAAGCAATATTAAAAGGAACTCCGAGAAATATGTCGGCGCTTCTCTGGTAAAGCTGGCAGGATAGTTTACCGTTTGCCACATAGAACTGGAACAGAATATGGCAGGGGGGAAGATTCATGTTACCCAGGTCGGCCACGTTCCAGGCGCTTACGATATGGCGCCTCGAATCGGGATTTTCCTTTATCGAACTGATCACACGGGTAATCTGGTCAATATGCTCACCCGAATACCCGGGCCAGCTGCGCCACTGATATCCGTAAATATGCCCAAGCTCGCCTTCAACCGAAGCCCATTCATTCCATATACTGATGCTATGATCGGTCAGGTATTTGGTGCTGGTGTCGCCTTTCAAAAACCATAGAAGCTCATACGCAATGGACTTCAGATGGAGCTTTTTGGTTGTCAGCAGCGGAAAGCCGGCTTCAAGATTAAACCGCATCTGATACCCGAAAACACTCAGCGTTCCGGTTCCCGTGCGGTCCTCCTTCCTGACTCCGTTCCTTAAGGTATGATCAAGCAGGTCAAGATATTGCTTCATAAAAATCTACTCCTTCCCTTCACGTCTCTTCATTTCATCCCGGATTTCGGAGGCCAGCTCATAGTCCTCATTGGAAACAGCTTCGTCGAGCAGAATCTCAAGTTCCTCCATCGTCCTGTCTTCAAGTGTTTCATCTTCCACTTCAGTACCTAAGAAATCCTCTTCCTGCTCTGTCGCCTTATCCTCTAAAATGATCCCGGCCTTGTCGATAATCTCTTGAGTGGTATAGATGGGACACTTAAAACGAAGGGCTAAAGCTACCGCGTCAGAGGTTCTAGAATCAATCCTGACTTCCTCCTTTTCACTTGAGAAAAGAAGCTCGGAGTAGAAAATCCCCTCTTCCAGCTTATTGATAAAAACCTCCATCAATTCCACTCCAAAAGCCATGGAAAAACTGCGGAATAAATCATGAGTCAATGGCCTGGGAGGCTGAAGCTCCTCCAGGTGAAGCGCAATAGCCTGAGCCTCAAAGGCTCCGATCATGATCGGAATCCTTTTCTTCCCGGCATCCTCGGCCAGCACAAGCGCATAACTGCCCGTTTGTGTCTGGCTATAGGTGAGCCCCATAACTCGCAATTTGACCCTATTTGCCATCGATCCGGTTTTTGCGTAAATGTATCAAATAAATATACAAGCCAGGACTTTGGATAATAGGAATCTATTTTCTACCTTTGCAGACCCAATTGATATCTGAAAATATAACGAGATGTACGCAATAGTTGACATAGCCGGACAGCAGTTCAAGGTGAAGAAGGACCAGAAGGTCTATGTGCACCGGATGGACGCAGAAGAAGGAACCGACGTGGAGTTTGCGAAGGTTTTACTGATTGATAACGAAGGCAAGATTCAGGTCGGAAACCCGGTTGTGAAAGGTGCCAAGATTTCAGCCAAGGTGCTTGCACATATGAAAGGTGACAAAGTACTTGTTTTCAAAAAGAAACGCAGAAAAGGCTATCAGAAGCTGAACGGTCACCGGCAGTATTTCAGCCAGATTCAGATTCAGGATATCATTCTAGGTTAATCTATAACACTCCAGGATTATGGCACATAAGAAAGGTATGGGTAGCTCCCGCAACGGGCGCGATTCAGAAAGCAAGAGACTTGGAATCAAAATTTACGGCGGACAGGTCGCTAAAGCAGGCAATATCATCGTGCGTCAGCGCGGAACCACTCACCACCCGGGTTTAAACGTAGGGATAGGCAAAGACCACACCCTCTTTGCTCTTGAGGATGGTAAAGTTGAATTCAGGCGCAAGAGAGATGACCGTTCCTATGTTTCGGTTGTCATCGAAGCCAACGAATAGCATTGCTTGCTTCTAACAGGAATCTCCTGAACTGTCCCGGCTTCGGTATAGTTCAGGAGATTTTCTATTTTTATACCTTCTAATAACAATCATCATGCTTTCGCTTAAACTCATCCAGGAACAAAGCTCCTTCGTTATCGAACGACTGAAAACCAAAAACTTCAATGCCGAAAATCTGGTTGGACAAATTCTCAGCCTGGACGAGAAACGCAGATCACTCCAGACCCGGACTGACAATCAACTGGCAGAACTGAACAATCTGGCCAAACAGATCGGGCAACTATACAAGGAAGGCAAAGCTGCCGAAGCTGAAGGAGCTAAAATTCAAACTGCAGCAATAAAGGAAGAGAACCGCATCCTGAAAGAAGAGCATGCCGCTGCAGAAACGCAGCTTCAGGCGCTCCTGGTTCAATTGCCCAACCTGCCCTATCATCTGGTTCCTCCCGGAAAAACTCCCGAAGACAATCAGTTGATCCGTAGTGGCGGAAACATCCCGGATGCCGGTAAAGGCCTTAAGCCCCACTGGGACCTGATCGCCGGCAATAACCTGATCGATTTTGAGCTGGGTGTCAAGCTCACAGGTGCCGGTTTCCCGGTTTACAAGAGAGAGGCCGCACGCCTGCAGCGCGCTCTGATCAACTTCTTCCTCGACCGAGGAATCCAGGCCGGATACACCGAAGTGCAGCCTCCGATCCTGGTCAATGAGGATTCGGCATACGGCACCGGCCAGCTTCCCGACAAGGAGGGCCAGATGTACCGGGCCGAGCCCGATGGTTTCTATCTGATTCCCACCGCCGAGGTTCCGGTTACGAATATATTCCGGGACGAAATCCTCCAGTCCGAGCAGCTGCCGGTAAAATATATGGCCTATACCCCCTGTTTCCGGCGCGAAGCCGGATCCTGGGGCGCTCATGTCCGAGGACTGAACCGACTGCATCAGTTTGACAAGGTTGAAATCGTCCAGGTGCGCCGCCCGGAAGATTCTTATGCCGGTTTGGAAGAGATGGTGAGTTATGTCGAATCCCTGGTTCAGAGTCTGGAACTCCCCTACCGGATCATCCGTCTCTGCGGGGGTGACATGAGCTTCACCTCTGCCATGACTTATGATTTTGAGGTATTTGCTGCCGGACAAGGCCGCTGGCTTGAGGTCTCGTCGGTTTCAAATTTCGAATCCTTTCAGGCCAACCGGCTCAAGCTCCGTTATCGGGATAAAAATGACAAGAAAACTCAGCTTGCCCATACCCTCAACGGCAGTGCACTGGCCTTGCCGCGTATTATGGCCGGCTTGCTTGAAAACAACCAGAGGGGAAATGAAATACTGATCCCCGCAGTCCTTCAGCCTTATACCGGGTTTGACCGCATCCTCCTATGAAGTATCTCCTGATAAGCCTGTTTCTGGTCCTGAGTCTTGTCAAACTGACGGCACAGGATGCAACAAGCCGGCTTGCCTGGGAATATTACAACGGACGGGAGTATGATAAAGCAGCGCCTCTATTCCTTAGAATGTACGAGGAGAATAAGGTAAAAACCTACCTTAACTATTACGTCAATTGTCTGATTGAATTGACGGACTATGAAGCCGCGGTTAAAATCATCAGGAAGAATATAAAATCAACCAAAGATGTTGCCTGGTATATCGATCTTGGTTATGTATATGAAAGAGCCGGTGATACCCGGCTGGCGGAAGAGTGCTATCAGGAGCCCCTTAAGGAATTCCCAAATAATGCCGCTGCTATTGCAAACCTGGGGAATGCCTATTCCCTCTACCTGAAGCCTTATTATGCCGAATCGGTGTATGAATTGGGAAGGAAAGTCCTGGGCGACCCCGAAGCTTTCAGAATGGAAATGGCAAACGTATACGCCTCGCAGCGAAAGTTCCCAGCGATGCTGGACGAGTATATCGCTCTGATCTTACGGGAGCCCCAATACCTCCCAACCGTTGAGGCTCTGATCCAAAATACGCTCACCTACGATGTCGATGAGACCCTGCTGGAACAAACCCGCGAAAAAGCATTAGCCAACATACAGCAGTTGCCCGGTATTGCTGTCTTTTATGAACTGCTGATCTGGGTTCTGATTCAGGAGAATAAATTCATGGAGGCTGTGGAACAGACAATCGCGATGGACCGGCGAAGACAGACCTCGCCCGACAAGATCCTTCAGATGGCAAGGATTTCAGCTGAAGCAGAAAATTTTACAGCTTCCCTTGTTGCATATAACCACCTGATTGAAAAAGGACCAGACCCTCCGCCGGCAAGCGCTCCCGGACGCATGAGCAGCGGCGGCTCCTATTTCCGAACGGCAAGGATTGAATATCTCCTGATTCAATCCGAAAAATACAGGATTACACCCGAAACGGGACTGATGGAATGGAAAAGCCTCGTGGCCGATTTTCGGAAAGCCATCGATGAATTCTCTAAATCCCCTGAATCTGGTCCGATTTATCTTGAACTGGCCCGGATTTATGCTGAAGATCTGCATGACGCCTCTCAAGCATTGGAAGTTTTGGAAACAGCACTGGCTCTGCCTGGAATGAACCTGGGATACCGAACCGATTGCCTGCTGCTGAAAGGAGATATTTTGCTTAAATCGGGAGACCCATGGGAAGCCTCCTTTGTCTACGCAATGGTCGACATGGAGAACCCCGATAATCCATCTGGTTCCGAAGCACGCCTTCGCAGAGCCCGAATGGCTTGGTATACAGGAAGTTTCAAATTAGCGGCGGCCCAACTGGATGTGCTGAAGGGAAGTACTTCAAAACCTGTAGCCAATGATGCCTTTGAGCTTTCTCTCCTGATCCGCGAAAATAGCAATGAAAATGATTCAGCTCAAACCGGTCTTGCTTCACTGGCCCACCTTGACTATCTCATTTTCCAGGGGAAATATGAAGAAGCCTTGAAAAAAGCGGACTCTGTTCTGCTTGCGCTGGAGACTGATGAGCCTTCCCGCGATGACTTCCTTTACAAGAAATCAGAAGTTTTTCGGCTAACCGGTCAAACTTCAGAACAAATAAAAGTCCTGGAAGAAATCCTGACGGTGCTCCGCTATGAGTATTGGGGACATAAAGCTCTCTATGAGCTTGCCTGCCTTTATCAGGATAAGTATCAAGACACAGCTAAAGCAACAGATCTCTTTAACGACTTTATGAGAGATTTTCCGAATAGCTTCTATTTTCTGGACGTGCGGGACAGGCTGCGAGCAATTCTCTTAAAAAAATCGCTATGAAGAAGCGGAGCATCTATCTCTTCGCGCTAACAGCAATTTTCCTTTGGTCCACCTCTGGCACAGCTTTTAAATTAGCGCTGGAGGGTATGGACTTTATCCAGCTTCTTTTCGTGGCCTCTTCCATAGCCTGGATAGTCCTGCTGGTGGTGGTCGTTATAAAAAAAAGAACCCGGGAACTTATCTCACAAACAGGCAATGGCCTGATTCGCTCAGCCATCGGCGGTTTTCTCAACCCATTCCTTTTTTATATGGTCCTCCTGAAAGCATACAGCCTCCTGCCTGCCCAAATCGCTCAACCGCTCAACTACACATGGCCAGTGATGCTAGTGCTGCTTTCGGTTCCGTTCCTGGGTCAAAAACTTCGCCTGATAGATTTGGCGGCAATCCTGATAAGCTTCGTGGGAGTCCTTGTTATCAGTTCACAAGGGCAGAACCCTTTTCAAACCAGAATTAATGAGCCTTTGGGCATCTTCCTTGCGATCGGGAGTTCGATAATTTGGGCATCGTTCTGGATAGTTAATGTTCGCGATAAGCGGCCGGAGATCATTAAGCTGACCCTGAACTTCTTTTTCGGAAGCATATTTACCGGTATAACACTGCTCATCTTTTCCGGACTACCTGCGCTGACCCTGCATTTTGTGCCAGCAATTTACGTAGGTCTCACCGAAATGGCCATTGCTTTTGTCTGCTGGCTTACCGCCCTGGAGAATACCAAAAACAATGCGGCCATTAGCAACCTGGTCTTTATCGCACCCTTTATCGCTCTTTTTCTGATTCACCTGATCCTTGGGGAAAAGATTTATTGGACCACCCCGGCCGGATTGGTATTCATTGTAGGAGGAATTCTGATTCAACAATTATCACGCAAAAATGAGCAATAACAGTGTTGAAAGAATCATTCTGGGGATCGATCCCGGGACAGTAATCCTGGGCTTCGGACTAATTGTTTGCGGCGGGAAGGCTCCGGGTCTGGTCACTATGGGTATTCTTAAATTGCAGAAACTGCCTGACCCACTGGCCCGTTTAGGTAAAATATATGAAAGGATCAGCAGCCTGATCGATGAATATCACCCCGCCGAGGTTGCCATTGAGGCTCCCTTTTTCGGTAAAAACGTTCAGTCCATGCTCAAACTGGGCCGTGCTCAGGGCGTAGCCCTGGCTCCCGCAATTAGTCGTAATATCCCAATTTTTGAATACGCTCCGCGCAAAATCAAACAGTCGATAACGGGCAATGGCAACGCCTCGAAAGAACAGGTCTCTGCAATGGTTCAGACGATACTGAAATTCAAAGAAACACCGGACTACCTTGACGCTACAGATGGTGTTGCAGTGGCCCTATGCCATTTTTATCAATCAGAGCGACCCGTATCAGCACCAGGTGCAAAATCGTGGGCCGAGTTTATCCGGAAGAACCCGGACAGGATCCACTAAAATCCTGCCCGGATAGTTCCAGTGATCTCAACGAACTCCTCAGCTGACAATTTTAGCTTAGGTTTACTGAAATCGATATCATAAATGCCATTAATCGGAACCAGGTGAACATGGGCATGCGGCACCTCAAGCCCGATAACTGCTACCCCTATCCGGCTGCATGGAATTGCTTTTTCAATAGCTACGGCAACCCTTTTTGCAAAAACCATTAAACCTGCTATTTCGTTGTCAGTCAGGTTAAAAAGATAGTCCTCCTCCCTCTTGGGAATCACCAGCGTATGACCTTTAGCTAAGGGATTAATATCTAAAAACGCCAGATACTGATCATCCTCAGCGATCTTATAGCATGGAATCTCGCCTGCAACGATTCTAGAGAATATTGACGGCATTGTCTTATAATCATATTGTAGAGACGCATTATTATGCGTCTCTACGGTTTTCCAATGTTACAGACTGTTCAAATCCTGTGGTCGTATCGCCCCAAAGAACTTCACCACCTTATGCCCGATCCCCGGCGCATCAACATAAACAATATACGCACCGGATGCAATCGGGATTCCGTATTGGTTTTTCAGATCCCAGTCAACCGATGTACGTTCGTTGTCCTTTGCGATCCTGCGAACCAGGTTGCCGTTCAACATGTAGATCGATATGGTACAAACCTTCGGCA
>CAYQFT010000008.1:12419-44689 GCA_964416825.1 uncultured Porphyromonadaceae bacterium | reverse complement strand
CAATCCGATGACGGATACCCTGATTAACGAGGACGGAGTGACGGTTAAGCTTGATGAGCCGGCTGGAATCGAACTGCCGGTTTCGGGGTTTCACGTAGAGGATAATGGGTATCAGGCTCCCGCTGCTGACGGATCTGCCATCCGGATTGTTGTGGATGAGAAATCCGAGAGGCTTCAGCTTCTGGAGCCCTTCAAGGCATGGGACGGTAAGGATATCCTGGGTTTGCATCTTCTGATCAAGGCAGAAGGAAAATGTACGACAGACCATATTTCCATGGCCGGAAAATGGCTTCGTTTTCGTGGACATTTGGAAAACATATCGAATAACCTGCTGATCGGAGCTATTAATGAATTCAATAAAACTGCCAACCAGGTAAAAAACCTGCTTTCTGGCGAATATATGGCGGTTCCGGCATCGGCCAGACTTTATAAGGCTCAGGGTATGGGCACAATAGTCATCGGCGATGAGAATTATGGCGAAGGATCGTCCAGAGAGCATGCGGCCATGGAACCCCGGCATTTAGGCGTGAGGGCCATTCTCGTAAAATCATTCGCCAGGATACATGAAACCAACCTTAAAAAGCAAGGCATGCTTGCCCTTACTTTTGCGGATAAAAATGATTATGGCCGAATTCTCGAGAATGACACTTTCGACATAACCGGACTTGATTCTTTCGCACCGGGGGTTTCCTTACAGCTTATCATCCACCATTCCAACGGATTATCAGAAAAAATACGGGTCAACCATACGTATAATGAAAATCAGATCGAATGGTTTAAAGCGGGTTCTGCCCTTAACCTCATTAAAAAACAACAGGCATGAGGTTTAAGTATCGAATTATTTAAAAATCTATATATTTACAGATACTAACATCAAGCGGTTTCATGAAGCGAATACACGTTGAAAATCAAGTTGTTGAGATGGATGGGGACGAGATGACCCGTATCATCTGGAAGATGATCAAAGATCGGCTCATTCTGCCCTTCCTGGATCTTAAGATCGAGTATTTCGATCTTGGCATAGAATACCGGGATGAAACCGATGATCGCGTTACGGTTCAGGCCGCTGAAGCAATCCTTAAATGCGGGGTTGGAATCAAATGTGCCACAATAACCCCGGATGAGGCGCGTGTCGAGGAGTTCGGCCTGAAAAAGATGTGGAAGAGTCCCAATGGAACCATCCGCAATATCCTCGGGGGAACGGTTTTTCGTGAACCGATTCTGATCCGTAACATCCCGCGGTTAGTGCCCGGATGGACCCAGCCAATATGCATCGGCCGGCATGCATTTGGGGATCAGTACAGGGCAACCGATTTTGTGGTGAAAGGGAAAGGAAAGCTTACGATCACGTTCACTCCCGAAAACGGCGAGCCTGTGGTCCACGAAGTGTATAAGTTTGAAGATGATGGTATTGCAATGGCAATGTACAATACTGATGAATCCATCACCGGGTTCGCCCATTCCTGTTTTAACATGGCTTTGAATAAAAGGTGGCCGCTTTACCTTTCTACAAAGAACACCATTCTGAAAGCTTATGACGGCAGGTTCAAGGACATTTTTGCCGCCATCTATGAACAGGATTACCGTTTGGCATTTGAACAGGCAGGTATTCATTACGAGCATCGCCTTATCGATGATATGGTAGCTGCCGCCTTGAAATGGAGTGGAGGGTATGTTTGGGCCTGCAAGAATTATGATGGTGATGTGCAGTCTGATACGGTTGCACAGGGATTTGGCTCCCTTGGCCTGATGACTTCCGTTCTGATCACACCCGACGGTAAAACCATGGAAGCAGAGGCTGCCCATGGCACGGTCACACGGCATTACCGCCAACACCAGCAGGGCAAACCTACATCAACCAATCCCATAGCTTCCATTTTTGCATGGACCCGCGGCCTGGCGTTCCGGGGAAAACTCGATGGGAATCTGGCATTGATTGATTTTACGGACAAGGTTGAGGCAGCCTGTATCAGCGCTGTTGAGGAGGGCAAGATGACAAAAGATCTGGCCATGTTGGTTCACGGTGATCAGGTCAACAGCAGTCAATACCTCTCAACCGAAGGCTTTTTCGATGCGATTGAAAACAATCTATTAAACAAAATATAGCCTGATTTATGGGACAGATTAAAAAAAGATTCATCGAAAGGGCACTACCGAAAGCCGAAATCGTAAAAAAGCTAAAAACGGATTTCAGTGATGTGGTCATCGGTGAAGTAACGATCGGACATGTGCTGTCCGGCATGAAAGGCGTAGTCAGCCTTCTGACTTGCACCTCAAAACTGGATCCCGAGGAAGGGATCAGATTCAGGGGGTATACCATTCCCGAATTAAGAGATTTGCTTCCGAAGATTTCGCCGGAAGACGAACCCCTTCCGGAAGGACTGTTTTACCTCATGCTGATGGATGAACTGCCTAAAGATGAGGATGTTCATTATATTCAGAATGAATGGACCAAAAGGGCAACTGTCCCGAAACATGTTTTCGACGTGATCGATTCCCTGCCCAGGGATATGCACCCGATGAATCAATTCGTTACCGGGATCGTCTCCATGGCAGGAAGCTCGCGTTTTATGAAGGCATATGAGGCAGGGGTTGCCAAAAAGGATTATTGGGACTCCACCTATGAGGGAACCATGGACCTGATCGCGAGGATTCCAAGAATTGCTGCATATGTTTACCGTCACTCTTACCATAACGGAAATCACATTGAACCTGACTCAGATCTTGATTGGGCAGGTAACCTCGCTCACATGATGGGCTATGATAATGATGAGGTCAAAAAGCTATTCAGGCTTTATATGACCATTCATGCGGATCATGAAGGCGGTAATGTGAGTGCTCATACCACACACCTTGTGGGCTCCGCCCTCGCCTCCCCCTATCAGGCCTATGCGGCAGGGATGCTTGGCCTCGCCGGTCCGCTGCACGGCCTGGCAAACCAGGAAGTTATTAAATGGGTTTTTGACATGATGAAGGAGATCGGTTCCGAAACCCCAACTAAGGATCAGATCGGTGATTTCGTCAGGAAAACCCTGGCTGACGGTCGGGTGGTTCCGGGATACGGCCATGCTGTTCTCCGTAAGACGGACCCCCGCTATATTGCACAAAGGGAATTCTGCATGAAATACCTTCCGGATGATCCCCTTTTTCAGGTCATCAGCAACATATACGAGGTAGTGCCTCCGATTTTAAGTACAGTTGGCAAAATCAAGAATCCATGGCCAAATGTGGATGCACATTCCGGAGCTATCCTGGTACATTATGGAATCAAGGAGTATGAATTCTATACGGTCCTCTTTGCTGTATCAAGGGCTCTGGGAGTTCTTGCCCAACTGATCTGGGACCGCGTATATGGTCTGCCAATTGAGCGTCCAAAGTCCCAGAATACCCGCTGGTTCATTGAAAAAGCTGGTTTGGATTCACCCATAAAATTCTAAAACTAACTTATATGGATAGAAGGATAACTGTGATCGGCGCCGGTAATGTCGGTGCAACCGTTGCCCAGGAGATTGCCAGAAAAGACCTGGCAAAAGAAGTGGTTCTGGTCGATGTCAAGGAAGGAATCGCGGAAGGGAAAGCACTCGACATGTGGCAGACTTCCTCAATTCTGAATTTTGATTCCCGCGTTGTTGGCGTGACCAATGATTACCTGCGTACCCGAAACTCCTCCGTCATCGTGATAACTGCCGGGATTCCAAGAAAACCGGGTATGTCAAGAGATGACCTGATCAAAACCAATGCTGCTATCGTTAAGGAGGTTACCGAAAGGGCTGTCAAGTATTCTCCGGATGCCATTATCATCGTGGTTTCAAATCCGCTGGATGTAATGACCTATGCTGCGTATCTTGCCGCAAACAAGGCTCCAAACAAAGTATTTGGCATGGCAGGAGTCCTTGATACCGGCCGGTATAAAGCCTTCCTTGCTGAAGCTCTTAACATATCGCCTAAGGATATTCATGCCCTGCTCCTTGGCAGCCATGGGGATACCATGGTTCCGCTGAAAAGGTATACCTCGGTTTCCGGAATTCCGGTCACTGATCTCCTGGGTGATGATGTTCTTGATAAAATCATCGAGAGGACCCGTAAAGGTGGCGGTGAACTCGTCAATCTCATGGGTACTTCAGCCTGGTATGCACCCGGCGCAGCGGTAGCCGCTATGGTGGATGCAATCATCAGGGATCAGCACAGGGTATTCCCTGTCTGCGCCTATGTTGATGGTGAATATGGCCTGAAAGACATATACCTGGGAGTTCCCGTGATTCTCGGAAAAAACGGAATCGAGCGGATTATTCATTTGAACCTTGATGAGCATGAGATGAAATTGCTGATGGATTCAGCAAAATCAGTCAAGGAAGTCATGAATGTCCTGGATGAGATGAAATTATTCTGACGTCTTTTTCTTATGATTTAGATAAATGATCCCTGCTTTCCCAGGGATCATTTATTTTTGTACCCCATGAAACCCTCCAATCACCTCTGATGCCGCTACCTTTCGATAAGCTGAAATCCTCGCTTAAGGGTGAATTGTTACTTGATATTGTAACACGAATTGCTTATGCTACAGATGCTTCCGTTTACCGGGAGTTGCCGATAGCCGTAGCCTATCCGGCTGATGCTGACGACATCAGAACACTGATATGGTTTGCAAATGAACAGGGGGTTTCGCTCATTCCGAGGACCGCCGGCACCTCCTTGGCCGGGCAGGTGGTAGGTTCCGGAATTGTGGTGGATGTATCCCGATATATGAACCGGATACTGGAGCTGGACGTTGTAAATAAAACAGTATGGGTTGAGCCCGGGGTGATTTTGGATGAACTGAACGCCTTTCTGAGTAGTTCGGGACTCTTTTTCGGGCCGGAAACCAGCACCGGGAACCGTTGCATGATCGGGGGAATGCTTGGGAATAATGCCTGCGGCCTTCATTCGATCGTTTATGGAAGTACCCGTGATCACACACTTGAGGTAGAAGCAATTCTGAGTGATGGAACCTCAATCCGGTTTTCTGCCTTGTCGGAAGCTGAACTCCAGAGGAAATGCACCGGAGATTTGCTCGAGAACAGGATCTACCGCGAAATTTCCGAAATTCTCACGGATCCCGTTAACCAAAAAGAGATCAGGGACGGGTATCCGGATCCTTCAGTACCCAGGAGGAATACCGGCTATGCCCTTGATCTTCTGCTGGAAACGGACCCGTTCGTTCACAATGGCAAGCCATTCAATTTATGCCGTCTGATTGGAGGCTCCGAAGGAACGCTTGCATTTTTCACCTCCATAAAGCTGAATCTTGTTGAAGTTCCCCCACCCTTCAAAGCATTGATTTGTGCTCATTTTAACAATCTTGTTGAATCCATCGATGCCAATCTGGTCGTGCTAAAACATGGTCCCACGGCGGTTGAACTGATGGACCGGGTGGTTCTGGAATGCACAAGGTCGAACCATTCCCAGATGAGTAACCGGTTTTTCCTCGACGGGGAGCCGGAAACTATACTCATTATTGAATTTGCTACGAAAACCCAGGAAGAGCTTGATAACCGGATTATTGAAACCATCACTGACCTTAAGAACCATCAGATGGGTTACTCCTATCCCGTGGTATATGGTCAGGATATGAAAAAGGTCTGGAACCTGCGCAAGGCGGGATTAGGACTTTTAGCCAACATACCCGGGGATGCCAAATCCGTAGCCATCATTGAAGATACAGCGATACCGGTAGACCGGCAAACAGAATTCATTGTTGAAATGGAGGCCCTGTTCCGGAGTCTTAGTATGGCCTGTGTCTATCATGCCCATGTGGGTACCGGTGAACTGCATCTTCGACCGGTATTAAACCTTAAGGATCCGGTTGATGTTGCACGATTCAGGCAGATTGCCAATGAAACGGTTCGGATAGTAAAAAAATACCGGGGATCATTCAGCGGTGAGCACGGCGATGGCAGGCTCAGGGCATCTTTTATTCCCGAATTGCTCGGCGAACACAACTACAGGCTGATACAGAGGGTTAAGCGTGTTTTTGACCCAAAAGGAATACTCAACCCCGGCAAGATCACCGATGCTCCTCCGATGGACCAGTTTCTCCGGACAGAACCGGGCGTTCTGACCCCGGAGGTGGAAACGGTTTATGATTTCTCTGGCGATATGGGTATCGTACGATCCATTGAGAAATGCAATGGAAGCGGGGATTGCCGAAAACCTTTCTCGATGGGCGGAACGATGTGCCCCTCTTATCAGGCCACCCTGGACGAAAAGAATTCCACGCGGGCACGGGCCAATATCCTCAGGGAGTTCATTTATCAGGGTAAAGGAAAGAAACGGTTCGACCATAGGGAGATGTACGAAATCCTGGATCTTTGCTTATCCTGCAAGGCCTGCAAGTCGGAATGCCCGTCGAGCGTGGATATGGCAAAAATCAAGGGAGAATTCATGCAGCAATGGCATGATCTCCACGGAATTCCTTTCCGCACCCGATTAATTGCAAATCTGCCAGTCCTGTATCGGTTTTCCCAGCCTGTGGCGGGATTTGTCAACCTTTTTCTTACCACCCGGTTGATCTCAGAGATTTTTAAAAGACTCGTTGGATTTCATCCATCCCGCTCAATTCCGCTCCTTTCAACCACAACTGTCAGAAGATGGGCTTCAAGAAGCTTGCAAATAATCCCTACCGGTCGCGATTTGAATCGACAGGTTTACCTGTTTATCGACGAGTTCACGGAATATCAGGATTCAAAAATCGGAATAAAGGCGATTAAATTACTCACAGGATTGGGATACAAGGTGCTAATTGCGCCCAAAACATTGAGCGCAAGGACTTATTTATCTAAGGGTTTCCTTCGAAAAGCCAGGGTTTTGATCAGGAAAAACATAGTATCCTACCGCAATATCATTACAGCTGAAACTCCACTTGTAGGGATTGAACCTTCTGCAATTCTGGGTTTTCGCGATGAATACCCTGACCTGGCCGGGCCAGACCTCCGAGAAGACGCAATCACCCTTGGCAGGAACTGTTTTCTGATTGAGGAATTCCTGGAACGTGAAATCAAAGCCGGCAGAATCCCGCAATCGGTTTTTACTTCGGCAAGAAAGAGCATTCTACTTCATGGGCACTGCCAGCAGAAGGCGGTTACATCCACTTTGCCGAGCTTGTTCGTTCTCAGTTTTCCGGAGAATTATTCCTGCAAGGAGATTCCTTCCGGGTGCTGCGGAATGGCAGGAGCTTTCGGGTATGAAAAGGAGCATTATGAGTTGTCGGTCAAAGTGGGCGAAATGGTTCTTTTTCCGGCGATTCGCTCGGCTGAATCCGATGAGCTTATCTGTGCCCCGGGAACGTCATGCAGGCACCATATCAAAGACAGCACGGGGGTTAAGGCTTTGCATCCCATTGAGGTTCTATGGGAAGCGTTGGCCAGGTAATGGCTTACACGGGTAACAAGAACTTATGCGGATATTTGGCCGAGACAGATGAATAGAAATCAGCAATTGCATTCATATCGCAGGTAATATCCGGTCCGGGATAAAATACAGGACCGACTCCGACCACTTTTCGCTGATAATCCATATAACCCAGAATGATTGGAACATCCGCAGCCTTAGCGATATGGTAGAATCCTCTTTTCCAAACTTTAACAGCCTTTCGGGTCCCTTCTGGTGCAATAGCCAGAAAGAAACTGTCGGCATGCCGGATTCGTTCACCCAATCGCTCTACCAGCTGTCCTCGCTTCTTCCTGTCAACGGGAATTCCACCCATCCGGGTAAGCATACTTTTGAAAGGGAACCGGAAGAGTTCCTTTTTCATCAGAAAATGAATATTCAGGCCGTAATTCAGCTTGTAGATCATTCCAAAGAAGAAATCCCAGTTGCTGGTATGAGGTGCCCCTATGATTACGCATTTGCGAAGGTCAGGTATTTTTCCCTCCAGCCGCCAGCCGGTTATTCCGAGGAGTATCTTTGCAAGGAAGCGCTGAAAAAACCGCTGTCTCATGTTATTTTAACAAAGATGAATCAAACCTGCCTCTGTAGAGCCCTTCCATCCCCTTATAAAAATCCCGTATCTGAACTACATCCTGATCGAAGTTTCCTGTGATGAGGAATTCAGGGCCAATTCCCAACGTTTTTGTTTTAAAATCAATAAAACCCATAAAAACAGGTACTCCGGTTGCCTGTGCAATGTAATAAAAACCCCTTTTCAACCTTTTAATCTTTTTCCGGGTTCCCTCAGGCGTTAAGGTTAGACCAAATTCCTCGCGGCTATTGAAATAATCAACCAATTGTCCGGCAAGATGACTATTGGATTTGCGGTCAACCGGGATACCTCCCAGGGCCTTTAGGAGCAAGCTGAAAGGAAACACAAAAGCTTCCTTTTTGATCAGCACTTTTGACCGGATTCCATAATAAGCACCAAAGCATTTTCCCAGAAAGAAATCGAACTGGCTTGTATGTGGCAGCACAATCACTATGAATTTTTTTTGATTGGGTTTCGCTCCGACTATCGTCCAGCGGAAAACCTTAAAATACAACTTCGCTATGGCACTAAACATTGCAGTATTGATTATTTAGCTTATTTTTTGAGCTTACCCTCCATAAAAAGCCGCTCATTTATGGTTGTGATTCGCCCGTTCACATATCTGACCAGATTACGGTCCATACCCTTGTATTCCTTTAAAAATCGCTCATAATACTCTTTTGCCTTAGCCCTGTCTCCGAATGATTCTTCGATCAGCAGACCAATCTGTGCGTAAGGGACGGGATCGTCAGGATTGAACTCGAGGGCCTTTTCGTAATAATCGATAGCCGTTTTAAAATCGCGATTCAGGGAATAGAACTGCCCTAAACCTGCAAAAATTCCTGCGGTGAAAGGCGGGATGGCAATTTTGGCTGCAAGTTGAAGATACTCAATTGCTTTTGCCAGGTCCTGATTCCATTTGTAACAGAAACCAAGGTAATACCAGGCTTGTGCATCGGTAGAATCCAGCTTGACGGTGGCTGTGAAGGCGTTGAGAGCCTGGTCATATTTTGATTGCTGAAATTGGCTGATTCCCAGGTGGCGCAAAGTAAATGCCGATGAATCGCCCAGATTCACTGCCTTCTGAAAATCCGCTTCAGCCATAGAGGATACACCGGAGGTAAGATGAAGGCCACCTCTGTACTGGTACAAAAGCGGTACCATTGAGTCTTGCCTGATTGCTTTGTCCAGGACCGGAATTCCCTCGACAAAGCCCAGTTTCAGGTAGGTCAGGCCCAATCTTACGTAAGTCTCAATATCAGAACTGTCTGATTCAGCGACGAGTTCCAGAACCGGTAAGGCCTCCTGATATCGGTCATTTCGAATAAATAGATTACCGATTTGTCTGGGGTACCAGAGGTTAAGTGAATCGGACTGCCACAAGCTTCTGTAAATCTGAATGGCCTGCAGATGCTTCCCCTGCCTCACATAAATCCTGGCAAGTTGAAGCCAACCTCCCGGGTCCGTAGAATCAAGTGCTATCAAAGAGGAGGTAATCTTCTCTGCTTCTGATAGTTTGGATAGCTCATAGCAGCAATCGGATAGATTGGACAGTACCGGTTTTTGGTTTGGATTGAGACTATCGGCCTTCATATAAAGTATCCGGGCGTGGTCAAACTTCATGAGGCTGCCGTAGGCCAGGCCGCCAAGATAAAATGCCTGATAGTCCTGAGTGCCGCTGGAAATCAGGCTATCAGCAATGGCGATTGCCGATCTGTAATCCTTGTTGGCTAATTGATCCGACAGGGTGCGAAGGGGGTTTGCCGGATCCTGACTTAAGGCCGGAAGGAAGGAAAGACACAGGAAAGAAAGGATAAGGTTTAACTGTGTGTTCCTTTTCATATCAGAATGATCTTAAAGAAATATTCAAAAATGCCAGGGCTGTTGTTATGGCGTTTTTATGTTTCCCATTGAGGACCAGGTGATGGTTTCCAAGGGGATGGTTTTTCAACTCTGAATAGTCATCGGGATTCAGATTCAGAGCCATCTGAGTCCGGCAGGCTTCCGGATTATATGGGGCATCCATGAGTTCACCTTCAGCAACAAAAGCAGTCAGAAAATCAACACTGAGCCGCATGATCGTGTAGCTTCCGGCCGGGAAGTTCCCCTTTACCGCGATTCCGCACCCTGTTTCATAATGGGTGGAAATTTCGTAATCCTTGACGCTGTTGAAGGGAACCGTGCAATGGGACAGCATAACCCTTCCGTCGCTTATTCCGGCAAGATTTGCCATCCAGGGAATCTGGCCGGTTACTTTACTGAGAAGCAGCATTCCGGTAAGACTGACCAGATCGCCCTCACAACCTGCAGGAAAGCCCTGATGATTCAGCAGCGCAAGGGCCGGACACGCCGTGATGCCATGGTTTCTAACCATGGGGAAGCATTCAACGGTGATGGCATCCAGGTGGTTTTCATCGATTACCTGAAGGATCTTTCCGTAAACCCTGCTGTGATCCTCAAACTGAGCTGATCTGTAACTATCGAAAAAATCAAGAAAATCAGGTGAAACAGGCCAGGTGCTCACTTCATCAAGCATGCTCCAGGGAATCTTGACAAGCCGGAATCCAAACCTTGCCCGGATATTGACGGTGTCGGGCATCGAGTTAACCAGCCATTCTGATTCAGCACCAATTATGCCAATTCGCGATTGTGAAAACTGTCTGACAGACAAGCGAATATGAATCATTTCCTGAAGTGCGGCAAGATCTTGCCAGCTGCCAAGATTGAACAAATGGGATACACAACCTGTCCGGTCAAGGTAAGATTTTACCTCACAGGCTGCGGCATAAGCGTTTCTGTCGGGATAAGCCAGCAGAAGAATATTCTGGCGCTTGCCAATACGTTCAAGAGCCATCTTTTCTGACCCCCCAGTAATAAATAGGATTGCTTCCGGAGTGTGGTCAGACCAAACGCATGAAATGCCGGTAAGGCTATTTGCCAGCCCCTCCCGGATCAGGGCTACGGTGCCGGATTCAGTACCCGGAGACGATACTGTGCTGACAAACAGATCGGATATTTCAGAAGCCTTTTGCGGTATCATCGCCACGAGGATCTGCTCCCCCTTCAAATTTTTTATCAGGGCGCACCAGGATTGCATCCACACGTCCAATTTTTCCCACCTTTTTCAGATGCTGCCCCATTGACTCGAGCCGTTTAACTGTAACAGAGTCAAAAGCTTCAGGCTCATACTGAATAACATCAGGTAACCATTGATGGTGAAAGCGTTTTGCCGAGACTGCCTCCTGCATGGTCATTCCGAAATCGGTTACGTTTAAAATCGTCTGATAGACTGAGGTTATGATGGTGGATCCACCCGGCGTGCCAACCACCATGAACAGGGCATTGTCTTTCGTCAGGATGGTTGGAGTCATGGAGCTGAGCATCCTTTTACCTGGTTGAATCGAGTTGGCCTCCGAACCCAGAAGCCCGTAAAGGTTAGGATATCCGGGCTTGACACTAAAATCATCCATCTGGTTATTCATAAGGAATCCGGCTCCTTTAACCATGATCCGGTTTCCGTATCCCCCATTTAGCGTGGTGGTAGCAGAAACGGCATTCCCCCACTGGTCAGTAACCGAATAATGAGTGGTTTCCTCACTTTCGGCTGGTATGGAACCGGCTTTTACCGTCTCTGAAGGATTCGCATTTTCGGGGTTGATCTCTGTGGCCCTTTTTCTCAGGTAGGAAGAACTGGTAAGATACTCGACCGGAACCTTTGTAAAATTCGGATCACCAAGAAACTCTGAACGGTCGGCATAAACAATCTTCTCAGCTTCAGCCATAAGGTGAACGGTTTGAGCCGCATTATGGCCAGATTCGGTCATGGCTTTCATCGCAGTCAGTCCGAGCAGTTGCTTTAACGCGACGCCGCCGCTGGAGGGCGGAGCCATCGAGTAAAAGGTGTATTCCTTGTATTCACCACTGATGGGTTCGCGCCAAACGGCATCATAATCAGCCAGGTCCTGGTGCGTGATAACTCCACCGGATTCCTTCATCTGAGCAACGATAAGATCGGCGGTCGGGCCCGAATAGAAGCCGTCGCGCTTATGGTCACGTATCCTTTCAAGAGTTGCTGCCAGTTCAGGTTGCACCAGTAAATCACCTGCTTTCCAGGCCGAATCATGAACCAAAGGAATTATCCATGTATTTCTTTCGATCAGCGATTGCCGGATTGAATTAAAATCAGCAGCCTGGTTTGTAGTGATCGCGAAACCATTTCGGGCCATGTCAATGGACGGCTGAACAATTTCCGACCAGGGCAGCGAGCCGAACTTTTCATGCGCCTTGACCATACCGGCCACTGTTCCGGGTACTCCAGACGCGAGCAGGGTTTGTGTACTCAAGCCCTTGATTACTTCCCCGTCCGGATCGAGAAACATGTCCTTATGAGCGCCTGAAGGGGCTTCTTCGCGATAATCCAGGGTATGGACCCGTTTTCCGGATGTATATACCACCCAGAATCCCCCACCGGCAATGTTACCGGCAGCAGGATAGCATACTGAAAGTGCAAATTCTACGGCACATCCAGCGTCCATGGCATTGCCGCCCTTTTTGAGGATTGCAAGACCGATCTCTGATGCTTCCGGGTGTGCTGACACTACCATGCCCTTGCTGCCGAGAACACCGGTAGTCTGTGGCTCTTTATCAGGAATGGAGCATGAGGCTGAGAGAACAGTGGCACAAATGAAAAATGTAACCTTATTCAGTATGGTCATAGGGCTGGGATTTGCCCTAAAAATACAAAAATACCGGGGGAATCACTACCGCGAGCCTGACGGTTTGGCAAGGTCGAATTCAAGCCCTATTCGAAACCATGCCCCTGGTTGCTCGATATTTCCAAAATCATAATAGTCGGCATCCAACAGGTTGCTGCAATCAGCAAAAATGAGCAGTCGATTAGCCTTCCAGCTAATCCTGGCGTCCAACAACCAAAATGGATCATACTCCTTTTCAACCATTTCTCCAGAATCTTCAAAAGAGGTATAGCTCCCGGCCCGATCTTGCGCAACCGCCTGGATCGATAGGCCCAGGCCCTTAAAAAAGCGTAGCCTGATGCCGGCAGTCGCTTTCCATCTGAGGTAGTCAAGCAGATATTGTGAAAAATAGAGATCTGAAGAATGATATTGAAAATAGTGGCGGAAACCTATATCTATTCGCTGGACTGCGAAGTGCTTATAAGTAATCGTTGCGGGCACTACCGACAGGGTTCCCTCAAAACCCCATGTGCTCATTTCACCCAGATTTTCCGTATGCCATATAGTTTCAGATGGGAGACGCACCCAATCAATCGACTGTGGAGCATACCGATAGAATCCCCCTACCTGCCCATTTAGCGTTCCGGCATTGATTTTTACGCCGGTTTCCGAATGCCAGGCGGATTCCGGTTGTAAAGCCGGATTACCAGCGTGGGTAGGAGACCTGTAATATAGCTCTGTGAAAGTGGGTAAGCGGAAGCCTCGATTTAATGTGGAATATATTCTTAACCAAGATGTTACGGGTAATCCCACATCCAATCCCGGATAAAAATTCAGATTGCTTTTAAAACCTCTAACCTGGTGAATAACGAGGCTTCCTGTCCAGCTGACGGGACCGGTCATGATGTGATGCTCCAGGGCCAGCGAGGAATGGAAGCGAGTTCCATGACGGGTATACATCAAGGAATCGGTTAGCAGGATCGGCCGGGGTGAGTCTGAAATTTCACCCAAAACTGTGCTCCAGATGGATTCCTGCCGGAATTCTGCTCCCAGGCCGGTCTTACCCAAAAAGGAGGAGAACCAAAGATCGGTTTTACTGCCGGCTATTCCCGTAAGATGATAGTTTGGAGAAGTATACCAGGCTGGCGGATCCGAGCGGAACAGGTGAAAAATATCAGTATGAGCCCTGTAATAAAAAGATTGACTGATATTTAACCTCCCTGTCATGGCCATGGTCAAAGCGGCAATACCAGTTCTTGTAGTCTCGTATTGATTGGGGTATTTTGGGGTGTAAAAACTGTTTGCGCCAAAGTCCTTCGCAAGTGCTCCCGCGATGAGATTTATTGAATAACGGCTGACTTGATAGCCTGCCTGCAAAAAGCCGTTTAGTTTCTTAAAATCTGTATTGTTCAAATAGCCGGCGGATCTCTGCCCCTGAATCCCGGCCTGCAACCAGAAGTTTCCAATTACCAGCCTCTGATCCGCCGCTGCTTCAGCATACCCCCAGCGCCCGCCCGTTAGCCCGGCATGAAAACCCGATTTTTCGGGTCTGGCGGTCAGAACGTTAACTGAACCTGCCAGGGCACCTGCTCCCATGGATTTTACGTCGGAACCGGGTAAAACCTCAATCTGATGGATCAGGTTGACCGGTACCGGCAAATCCAGACTAAAGTGTCCCGTTTGAGGATCATTGAGGTTCAGTCCGTTCAAAAGTATGGCGCTCTGGTCAAAGGTTCCTGCTCTCAGGCTTATGTCAGCCTGAATACCGGCCGGGCCCCGTTGGCGGATATCCATATCGGGAAGGGATTCCAGAATATCAGCAAGATCCCGGTTGGGAAAGGATAAAATAAGATTTCGCGGAATGACTGTGGCTGCTCTTGATAATCCTGCAGAGCCGGCCGGAATTCGCGAACCCATGATGGTAACCTCTTCGAGGCGTATTCTGGAAGTATCGGTAAGGACCACCTGACCTGCTCCGAGACATCCGGAAAGGAAAATCGTCCCGGTGATTGAAATTAGCTGCTTAATGCTTTTTACCACTGGCTGCCTTTAAGGTATTCAGCAGGAGACCCACACGGGTCATGGGACCGACACCCCCGGGAACCGGAGTAATATAAGAACATTTCGGAGCTACCTCGGTGAAATCGACATCCCCGCAGAGTTTCCAACCGGATTTGGATGTTGTGGATGGAACCCTTGTGGTCCCAACATCTATAACCACTGCACCCTCTTTAACCATTTCACCTTTAAGGAAATAGGGCTTTCCAAGTGCAGCAACAATAATATCAGCCTGACGGCAGATATCTTTCATATTTTGGGTTTGGCTATGACAAAGGGTAACCGTACAGTTGCCGGGATTGGCTTTCCGGGACAGAAGTATCGAAAGCGGTGTTCCCACTATGTTACTCCTGCCAATAATCACGCAATGCTTTCCGGAGGTCTGTATCTTGTAATACTCGAGGAGCTTAAGGATCCCGGCAGGAGTTGCCGGCAGGAAGGATGGCAGTCCCAGTGTCATTTTTCCAATCGTAACAGGGTGAAAGCCATCCACATCTTTTAATGGGTCAATTGATTCTATGACAACGTGTTCCCGGATCTGGCCAGGAAGGGGCAGCTGTACAATAAACCCGTCGACTGCCGGATTCTGGTTCAGATCATTGACCGCTGCAAGCAGCTCAGCCTCAGAAACAGATGCCTCCAACCGAATGAGGGTTGATTCAAAGCCTACTTCCTCGCAATCCTTGACCTTGTTGGCAACATAAGATTCACTGCCTCCATCGTTGCCCACCAGTATTGCAGCAAGGTGCGGACGTTTGAAGCCCTCGGCAACCCGGTTTGCGACCTGGTCACGAATAGTGGCTTTAATTTCGGCAGCAACTAATTTCCCGTCTATCAGTATCATGACTTATTTAATTTCTTCGACCCGGCAAGTTTCCCATCATCCTTCCCATATTCTTCCCAGCTGCGACCATCTTCATCATCTTTCGGGTCTCATCAAACTGTTTAAGCAGCTGATTAACAGCCTGAACGGATGTTCCGCTTCCAGTCGCGATTCTTTTTCGGCGGCTTCCGTTAAGAATTGCCGGATTTTCGCGCTCAGCGGCAGTCATGGAATGAATAATGGCTTCGATGCTTTTGAATGAGTTTTCATCCATATCCAGGTCCTTGATCGCTTTACCTACCCCAGGAATCATGCTTGCGAGGTCCTTGATGTTACCCATTTTTTTCACCTGCTCGATCTGTTTCAGGAAGTCATCAAAATTGAATGTATCCTTAGCCAGTTTCCTCTGAATCCTGATGGCCTCCTCTGAATCAAACTGCTCCTGTGCTTTTTCAACAAGTGTAACGATATCACCCATTCCCAGGATCCTGTCAGCCATTCGCTCAGGATAAAAGATATCCAGGGCATCCAGCTTTTCTCCAGTTCCGATAAACTTGATCGGCTTATTCACCACTGACTTGATGGACAAAGCAGCTCCCCCACGGGTATCTCCATCAAGCTTGGTGAGCACGACCCCGTCAAAATCCAGTCGGTCATTGAACTCTTTTGCCGTGTTAACCGCATCCTGCCCGGTCATGGAGTCTACAACAAACAGGATCTCTTCGGGATCCAGAGCTGTCTTGATGGAGGTGATTTCACGCATCATTTCCTCATCCACGGCCAAACGACCGGCGGTATCCACGATCACCAGATCATAACCGTGCAGTCGGGCATGCTTTACCCCGTTTTTTGCGATCGAAACAGGATCCAGCATGCCATCCTCCGTGTAAACAGGAATTCCGGCCTGCTCACCGATAATCTTCAGCTGCTCAATAGCAGCGGGACGATATACGTCACCGGCGATAAGCAATGGTTGGCGGCCTCGCTTGGTCTTGAGGAAATATCCAAGCTTTCATGAGAAGGTGGTTTTACCCGAACCCTGAAGACCTGCGATAAGGATTACTGTAGGATTTCCTTTTAGGTTAAGATCAGACTTCTGGCCACCCATGAGGTCGACGAGCTCATCATGCACGATTTTAACCATCATCTGCGATGGCTTAACGGCAGAGAGGACATCCTGCCCCATCGCCTTGTCCTTCACAGTGGCCGTAAAGTCCTTGGCTATCTTGAAATTAACGTCAGCATCCAGCAAGGCTCGCCTGACTTCTTTCAGAGTTTCAGCTACGTTAATCTCGGTGATTCGTCCCTGCCCTTTCAGCAGCTTTAACGACTTTTCCAGTCTTTCGCTTAAATTCTCAAACATATCGGTTTACAAATTACATTCTCTCAGGCATTTCTATGCCGAGCAGGATCATTCCATCCTGTATGTGGTTAGCAATAAATCTTGACAGGGCCAGCCGGAAATTTCTCCTCACAACATCGGTTTCACGGACAATGGGACACTGCTGGTAGAAATGGTTGTACTCTTTCACGAGTTCATAAAAGTAATTGGCAATCAGTGCCGGTGACAGGTTCTGTGCAGCTTCGGCTAAAATGACCGGGTACGCGTAAACGCGTTTTAAAAGAGCGGATTCCCGTATATCCAAATCCAGATCAAGAGGCCATGCATCCGATGCGATAATGCCGGCATCAAGCGCCTTCCTTTCGACTGACCGGATCCTGACACAAGTATACTGGATAAATGGGCCTGTATTTCCGTTGAAATCAATCGACTCTTCGGGATTGAACATCATGGTTTTCTGAGGGTCAACCTTAAGGATATAATACTTCAATGCCCCCATGGCGATCTGATAGTAAACCCTGGCCTTCTCGTCCTCGGGAAAACCATCGAGCTTGCCCAATTCGTCAGACACTGAGCGCGCTGTTGCCACCATTTCATCAATCAGGTCATCCGCATCAACCACAGTACCTTCCCTGGATTTCATGCGTCCCTGAGGCAGCTCCACCATTCCATAAGAAAGGTGGTAAAGTTTATCAGCCCAGGCAAAACCTATTTTTTTCAGGATCAGCGAGAGTACTTTAAAATGATAATCCTGCTCATTGCCAACAACATAAATATGCCTGGAGAAACCATATTCTTCAAAACGCTGGTGCGCCGTGCCAAGATCCTGCGTCATATAAACACTGGTTCCGTCTGAGCGCAGCAACAACTTGTGATCCAACCCGTCATCTGTGAGATCCGCCCAAACGGATCCGTCTTCCTTCTGATAGAGCACCCCGGTGCTCAGTCCAAGGGAGACCAGGTCCTTGCCAAGCTTATAGGTTTTGGATTCATAATAGATCTTATCGAAGGTTACGCCAAGTTTGCGGTATGTCTCATCAAATCCTTTATAAACCCAACCGTTCATCCTATTCCATAAACCGATGACTGCTTCGTCTCCATTCTCCCATTTCCTTAGCAATTCCTGTGCTTCTCGTATCAGCGGAGCGCTGTTCTTCGCTTCTTCCTCTTTCATCCCGGCATCCATCAGCTCTTTGATCTGAACCTTATATTCCTTGTCGAACCGGACATAAAAGTCTCCCACAAGCTTATCTCCCTTCAACCCGGCAGTCTCCGGCGTTATTCCTTCGCCCCACTTTTCCCAGGCGAGCATCGACTTGCATATGTGTATCCCACGGTCGTTTACGAGATTGACCCGCCTGACCTCGTTGCCTGCAGCAGCCACTATTTTTGAGACTGCATATCCCAGAAGGTTATTCCTGATATGCCCTAAATGCAGGGGCTTGTTCGTATTTGGGGAAGAATACTCAACAACAACGGGCGCGGAGCCAGAAACCGGGGTCGAATGCCCATAATTCCTTGCATGCATAACATCCCGGAAATAACTCATCCAAAATGCGTTTGAAAGGACGAGGTTCAGAAAACCTTTAATAACCTCGAAAGAATCTATCGCATCCAGCTTCTCCTTGAGATATTGGCCGATTTCCTGGCCTGTCTGTTCTGGATTTTTTCCGGATATCCTGCTGTAAGCAAATACTACAACGGTAAAGTCGCCCACCTGTTCTTTTCTGGTAGCTTGAACCTGGATCTTATCCTCTGTGATATCGGCCTGATACAGAACCCGAATGGCTTCTGAGGTGGCTACTGCAATACGTTTTTCGATGCGCTCCATCGGGTTAAAATAAGAGCCGCAAAGATAATAAAGATCAGCCAAATTGACTGATTAGCCCAAGCTTATATAAATCAAGTACATACAGCTTAGGATGGTTTCCAATAAGCGCATTTTCCAACGGCTTGCGGAATACTCTGAAAAAGAAAGATACCCACCTCATCATTCCCAGTTTTCTGAACCTTGCTGAGGTTCGCAGAAGCTTGATTTCCGATGAGTAGTTCTGGCTGATCAGACCGCTTCGCTGAAGCTGAACCAGCCCTGAGACCGATTCCCTGACCTTGGCAAGAAACATTTCAGCCGGGTCAAGGCCGAGATGCACCAGACCGTTGTCCAGATGATTGACTGGAATACCCTTGTTTTTCAATTCCAGCCCGAATAAGGTGTCTTCATGTCCGTAACCGGTAAGCTCTTCACTAAACCGGATCGAGTGAAAAATCGCTGATGGAATCAAGAAGTTAAAGGTCGAGAATGACTTCCAGGGGTCCAGATTCCTTATTGAGGCAGATATTTGTTCCCGATGAGTTCCGAAAATCCATCTCAGCTTTTGAGAAGGGTTCTGCGGAGGAATCGCATGATATAGTGTGCCGCCGACCAGAACAGTGCCGGGGTTTAAATCATGCAGATATCTCCGGATAAAATCCGGATTGACAACCTCCGCGTCACAATCAAGAAACAGTAAATAGCTATAAAGAGCCTTGCCAGCCAAAAAGTTACGGTTAGCACTCCGGCTCAGTGAGCGATCCCTCCAATAACAGTTTACACCTGATAATAGCTCCAGATCAGACTGATATTCCGGTTTCTGAGAAAGCGGGGTGTCATCACTGACAAGAATCTCAAAAGAAATTCCGCACTGAAGCAACTGTTGTCTGATGTCAACAACCAATTTCTGCGGGTCCCACTGATAAACCGGTATTAAAACGGAAAGCATCTGATATTCTGTTTCGTCAAATGTAGTCAATGTCTATCTTTGCCCGAAATCTGGTTTATGGGCAACATAAGAAGAACCATTCTGATAACGCTTTTCGTCGGCATTTCTTGCCTTTCCTTATTCTCTCAGGGCTACCGCATTACCGTAACCCTTCCTGACCTGCCCGGTAAGGAAATCATACTGTCGCACCGGATCGGGCTTAAGTTCTTTACGGATGATACGGTTCGTCTTCAGCAGGATGGTCATGCTATTTTTTCCGGAGATACTTTGCTTCCTGAAGGTATGTACCAGATCGTCCTTCCTGACAAAAAGTATATAGAGTTCTTCCTGGGTCAGATCCAATTTTTTGATTTGCGGACACGGACATATGCACTCAATGACAGTCTTGTTTTTACTGGCTCTGAAGAGAATAACCATTTTATCAGGTGGCAGAATGAGTATACCAAAATCAGGAATCGTTCGGCTGCGATTCAGGAGAAACTCAAAAAGGGAGGATTGACTTCCGATTCTGCTCAGATACTGAACCGGGAGCTCATGTCTGTCCAAGCCAGGGGAAACAGGATTTGGGAGGAATCCATTCAGGTATTGCAGGGAACATTGCCAGGCCAGTTTATCAAAGGGCTGAAACCTGTTAAAGTCCCGGAAAACCTGTCTTCGCCGAAAAGTCAGGAAGAACAGTACAGGCAATATCTCTATATCCGCAGACACTTTTTTGATCAGGTGGATTTCTCGGATGCCCGGCTTATCCGCACTCCGCTGATCGAAACCAAACTGGATCAGTATTTTAACCAACTGGTGCCTCCATTCGCTGATTCCATTATTTCGGAGGCGAACATCTTGATTGATAAAGCGAGATCAAGGCCCGATATGTTCCAGTTTGTGGTCCAGTATCTGTTAAATCTCTATTCAGATCCTAAGTATATGGGTACCGATGCCGTTTATGTTTGGCTTGCTGAGAGAATATACCTTTCCGGCCAGGCCCACTGGATTGATTCGGCTAATCTTCAGGGTATCCGGGTCCGCGTAGCTGAAATGAAGCACTTGCTTCTCGGCGCCGAGGCTCCCGAGCTGGATGGCCTGGTAAGTCCGGATGATTCTCCGATCTCGCTGAAACTAATGTCTGCCCGATTCTTCATTATTCTTTTCTGGGAACCGGAATGCAGCCATTGCAAGGAAATCACTCCCAAGCTTTTTAAAGAATATCAGGAACTTAAAACACTGGGAGCCGAGGTTATTGCATTCAACACCCGGATTGACAAGGAACCCTGGATTAAGTTCATTTCTGAGCATAAACTTACCTGGGTTAATGCCTATTCGCCATCGCAATATCGGGCTAACACGGAACGCTACCAGGCCTGGAGCACACCCCGGATTTTTATTCTCGATCACAAGAGAAGAATAATCGCCAAAGACATCAGCCACGATCAGATTATCCCGTTCCTAAAGCAAGAAATCCAGAGAGAAGGCAATTAAGTTATTCTTTAATTATCAATACTTTCTGGGTAAACGGCGGCAGGTCGTCAATCACAAGGCGGACCAGGTAAATCGCTGAAACAGGCGCTTGTATCTGTAAATCAATAAGATTACCGGTTTTTTCACTTTCAGTTGTAAGCTGCTGACCTGTAAGTGAAAACACTGAGACCCGCACAGATTTATAGACCAACTTTCCAAGGTCAATCTGAATGTGCCCACTGTTGAAGTTTTTCAGAATACTGATTTCCTGTGCATACGAGTTTTTCAGGTAAGCTGTTTCAAGACTGATATCGAGAGAGGTATGAAAACCCATGACATCAGGCATTGGCTGCCACTGATTACCCTTTATGGCGTAAGCAGTATTGACTCCATTTGGTCCCCTGTCGACAGCCATTTTTGAATAAAAGGTTCCCTGGTCCCAGGGTTTTATCTCAAACCCGATATAATTGAGCGTATCAAAATTCACCGGACTTTTTAACCAAATCGTTGCCCGACAATCCTGTCTCAGGTTGGACAGCAGGATTGAATCGCGTATAACCGGCTGCCGCTTGGCATTCCATACGATAACCGGCAGATAATAACCGCCCGCCCATTTTGACAGGCGCTCAAGGTGGATGGTGATTCCGGTGATCATAAAGGCTGTGTCGCCCGAATTACGGAAGGCATCTGCAAAAGCTGTAATTCCAAGACCATTGGAACCAGGAATGACGGCCTGACTGCCCATTGAGAAGAAACCCGTATGGTCGTCTTTCGCAATATTGGTAAAGGTTGCTGACCGGAAGGCAATATTGTCGGACAGCACCTTGATACGGTTATAATGGACGAGAGTATCCGAATACTCAGGAAATTCAACAATCTGTTCAGTCGTATATTCACCCGGAACAGTCAGTGTCAGAGCGATGGGGCCCGTTCCGGCATAGATGGATGGGATCGCATCGGTAATCCTCCATTGAACCGATACAGGGCTGCCTGAACTGGCATCGGTCAGCTCAACTGTACGCCCGGGTACAATGCGGTTTTCCGAAAGGATACTTGCCGGATAATCAAATACACGCACCGTTTGCCTCACGGAATCCCTGCCCAAACCATTAGCAACTGTCAAGGAAACTGAGTACTGTCCTGACTCGGTGAAAACAACCGGCGAGGGCCTTTCACCGGAAAGATGGTCGGGAAGACCACCCGGTATGGTCCAAATCCATGTTGCGGGCGAACCGCTTGATTTTTCCGTAAAATAGACCTTCTTACCCGTCTGAATCAGGTCGGGCCGGATCGAGAAATTTGCTAATGGCTTGCCGCCCCCATAGGGATCATAACCATTAATCGCAAGCGTACCGGTGTTTAGCGGATCAAGCCAGTATTTCAGTTGCTTGGCAGAATCCGGATACCTGTCCCAACTAACGGAAAACTTCTGGAAATAATCATTGAAATTGTAGTCGCAGCTTGCATCCCCACCAGTCAGATCTCCAACAAGCCTGTGATCGGTATTGAAAAGTCCGGATCCCGATGAACCCGGTTCGGTAGTTCCAAGGTCCCACTGACTAATTTTCCAATGCGTATTGGCTTCAAATCCGCCGCCGAAATCTCCGGTAACTACTCTATGGTAGGTCTTGGATATTTTCTTGACATCCCCGGATGGATGATGAATGCAAACCACGGAATCCAGGTAGGATACCACACGGCGGTCCCATCCTGCATAATAGGGATCATAACTTTTGGGTGGGGCTGAACTTAACTCAACAAGGCAAAAGTCTATCTGGTTGGCAGTGGCCAGAAGCTTGGAGCCGGATAGTGAATACTGAAGGCTTCCCGCCCCGTTTCCGCAGCCGGGCTTCTCATAACGAAAATAAAAGACTGACTGTTCCGCATGCCAATCCAGGGCAATACAATGATTTGCCGTGAGGAGAAGCGGTCGTCCGCTATTTTCAGCCGTATTGATTAAGGTACCGGAGCATAGCCAGACTCCTCCCCGGATAAACTTAACGACAGCCCGTTTTTCAATTTGCCAGTCTGCCCCAGCCGGGCAATTAATATCCACATTACATGACCCTGATTTCTCAATACCGGTTTCACCAAAGAAGCCCTTGAAATCATGGCTTACCTGGCCGATAATAACCTGAGGTTCAAAAGCCGAACCCGGGCTAAGATTAAGTTCAACGGTCAACTGATCACCCGGTAAAGGCACGGTAGCCAAAACTCCGGACGGAAGCTCGTTCAAACTCGTAAAGGCTCCTCTAACCACTTTGTATCCTGGTGTATACAAATACAAGCTGGCACCATCAGGCAAATGAAACCGGTGGAAAATAATATTTAAGGAGCGGGCCCCCGAAGAAGAAATTGTCAGCCGCCATACCCGTCGCCCATCCGGCATTTCTTCCCAAACCCCATCATTTTCGGAGGATAGGTTGGTCATTACGGGATAAGCAAACAGCATCGACTTCAGCCGGTTCCCAAATTGTCCGGAATAGGAGTTAATCTCACGCTCCGATATCGGATCAAGATTCAAGACTGATACTTGTGACTTGAGATTTGCACTGATGCTCCATGGGCTGCCCGGTGATTCAACCTGGGAATAGGCAGAAAAGATCGAAACAGCGAATAAGACTGAGAGCAAAAGTTTTCTCATGGATTCCTCCTTAATCGGGTACCCGCAAAGGTAGCCAATATCAGGAGGAACCCAAGGAAAACCAATAGTTGAGGTTAGTTAAAGACAACCCGGTTGGGCCCTATTCCAACCTCGATTGAATCAACCAATTGGCCATCAGGCTCATATCTGAAAAGCCATCCAGCTGCTGTAAAAGAGGGTGCGCTCATTCCATAGACCCGGCCTGTTTCTGTATCCACACCAAATCCATAAAAAGATTTAGCAATCATAGGAGTTTTGGAAGCATTCTCAGACTGATATCCGATCGAAAATAATCCTTCTGCTTCGAGATAATATATGTTACGGCCTTTCGCGTCTATGCCCAGAGCCTGGGGCCAATAGAAATCGCCCACGGCCCCGATGGGTATTTCGCGGATTTTTTCACCAGTACCCGGATCTCCAACCCAAAGTGATGAAGCTGATTCGAAAGCAATATTCCATCCGTCCCAGACAACCTCTCCTTTGCAAAGAACCCATAGATTGTCATCCCTGTCAATAACTAGATCAGTAGGATTATGGCCTGTTTTCCAGGTCGCGATAACTTTATCAGTTTTAGTGTCAATAACCGTCAGCGTGCTGTCGTTGCCCCACCCGCCTGAATTAGCCACAATCAGGTGGTTTTTATGCTGGATCATGTGTTCCGGGCCCATTCCACAAGGTATTGTATCCGTGATTGAATGGCTGGCAATGTCAACGACCAGTATGCGGCCTGTGAAATTTCCATCTGAAAGGTAAGCCTTATCGGAGGATACGGCGAGAAAATAGCGGGGATATTCGAGCCCTGTTATAAACCCAATGGATTCAAATGTGCTCAGATCGACAACCTCAACTTTCTGAGAATTATTAACAACAATAAATCCCTTTTCACCGGCAATGCCGAAAGATTGGACTACGTCGCCAAGTGGTCTGCCATTAACCATTTCGAAAAGGTGGTTGACAGCAGCTGAGGAATCGGGGTCCAGGAAACTAATCGATCCGTTTGAATTACCAAAAGCCCCCTCATTGGTTATAAACGCGCCATGCAGGTAACCGGACTTATCTGAATTCCATGGGTCATCTGGATTACAGGAAGTTGCAAAACAAAGGACAAATAAGGCTGGTAAGATGATTTTAATTAATCGCATTCATTTTTGGTTTTTGATTAAACATGTAGTTGATTGAAATAAAAAAGGATCTCCCGGGAGCGGGATACGCGCGTATCAGTTGATAAGAATTGTTCAGGAGGTTATGGATCCGAAAGGAGATTAATACCTCATGTTCTTTCAGGAACAGTCTGTCGCTTAGACCGAAATCAGCGATATGCATCGGCTTTAGCATCAGCCAGGGGTCATGGTCGTCAGTGGTGTATCTGCTGCCTGTAAATCGATAGGAAAGAAAGCCTTCAAATCCGCGGATCGCGAGGGAAAGACGACTCTGGACCTGGTGCCGCGGAACATACGGAATCTGTCCGGCGATTCGGGTATCATCGGATACAAAGTTCATATCAAGGCTTTCCGTGTAGCTATATGTTGTTTTAAGCGTGGCCAGCGCAGTTCCGATTTTGTCCGTGTAAATTCCTGAAGCTTCAAAGCCCTGGCAGCGAACAAACCTGATATTCTCTGGAGACCAGTAGGTTCCTGTGGGTACCCATTGGACCCAGTTATGGATATTCTGCAGGAAAAAGGTCGTTGCTATCTGAATTCCTGAACCGGCGGTTCTCTTAATGCCCCATTCGAGTCCGGACTCAAGGCCGGTTCCCGTTTCAGGAAGGAGTGTTGGATTTCCACCCGGCTGCCAGAACCGTTCATTAAGCGTGGGCAGCCTGAATTTATTGGAAACCTGTCCCTTTAGGGCAAGGTTTATGCCTGGTACCTCGTATCTGGCTGTCAGTGAATATAATGTCCGGGTTTGAGAGCCTGAAAAAAGTACCTGTCTCAAACCGGTCATCAGGGTTAAGTGCTCCGATTTATATCGGGCTGAACCAAACAGAGCACCCCGGTATTCCGTCATAACTCCTTGAAATGAGCTTCCTTGTGCTTTATGGGATTCCATTTCCGTACCGGCTTCAAAAGTCAATAGGTTCGAAGGATACCATCTGCCGGAAAGGCCAGCGGAACTGATGCCCGACAGAAGGCCGGATTGCCGGAGTGCCTGATCCTTTCCTCTCGCATATTCAGTAAACAAAAGGCTGTCGACAAAACGGGATCCAACGATCTCCAGGACTGACCGTTTCCAGGTTTTAGAAACCCGCGTAAACAGCCTCAGTGACCGGTCCTGCTGATTCGCGATATTGCCATTGCCTGCGCTCATCGAAGCGGGTAAATCCTTGTCGCGGTTCTGCAGCCACATACCAGCCTGCACCGTCCAGTTTCCGGGCAATTTC
The DNA here is from genome assembly GCA_964416825.1 of uncultured Porphyromonadaceae bacterium. Classification (GTDB taxonomy): domain Bacteria; phylum Bacteroidota; class Bacteroidia; order Bacteroidales; family UBA12481; genus UBA12481. The sequence continues at coordinate 18,541 of CAYQFT010000008.1, read as the reverse complement.
AGGAACAGGTGCTGTTGAAAGCCTGAGCTCCTAAGGGTATCATTAGCTCGTCTCTCAATTGGATTTCCCGGCAAAAAGTTATTCCGATAAGAGTAATTGTTCTGGCTTGACTGCAAATATCCGCCGGCATGATACTGCCAGTTATCCCTGCCGGTCCTTACACTAACTCCTGATTTATAATGATTCCAGGATCCGGCTTCTCCAAAAACCATTATGCCGAGCCGGTTATTCCAGTCGGGCTTGTTTATCAGGTTCAAGGATCCCCCGAATGTCCCACTTCCAAAAAGGGAACCTGAAGCACCATAAATGAGATCAACTTCATCTGCCATGAGCGAAGAAACCAGCGATAAGTCGATGGTTCCGGTGGTTGGGCTGTTTACCGGAATTCCGTTCCAATTGACCTGGGTATGCGAAGGGCCCGAACCCCTCAGGCGAATTGAGCTGAGGGATCCTTCACCTCCATATTGGGTTATGTTAATATTTGTCTCGGATTTTAGAAGGGTTGCCAGATCGGAAACTGCGAAGCGGCCTTTTTGAAGGGAGTCTAGCCGGATGCTCTGAAAACTGCTGAGATGCGATGATTTGGCATAGGCGCTGATGGTAACCTGCTCCAGAGGGATTACGACTTCCTGCGGATACAGGAGAACAAACCTGCTAAAAAAGAAGGTTGTGAGAAGAAAAACAACAATTGCCGGTTTTTTGCTATTGACCATCATTCCTATCGGTTTATTCCGAACCTACGGATTTATGTACCGCACAGGCAGGTCTTCTGACTTTCTCCCTGCATCTGGCGCCTTCCCATTCCCAAGTTGGAACAGTGGCGGGTTGCCAGTGCAGTTCCCGGAGATTACAGCAGCGGAAACTGTTCAGGTTTTTCACCTGATTCCCTTTTTTTGAAGTTGCCGGATGACAACTTCAAACCGGTGCGATGCAAAGTTAGTGATAAATAATCCTCCGGGGAAGCTCGTCTGAATTAAAAGAGTTATATTTTTAAACAAAAGTCAGCAATGGACCAAGACCCAATATATCAGCGAATTAAATGGTTAAGAGATGAACTTAACCTTCATAACTACCGATATTATGTGCTAAACGAGCCGACCATTGGGGATTTTGATTTCGACCGGCTGATGACCGAACTGGTCCGCATGGAAGAGGAGTACCCGCAGTATTACGATCCTCTTTCTCCCTCCCTTCGGATCGGGGACGACCGCACCGAGGAGTTTGTGCAGAAAGAGCATAAATATCCTTTGTACTCATTAAGCAACACCTATGATTTCGAAGAGTTGAGGGAATTCGATGAAAGGGTTACCCGGTCTGTTGGTTCTGTAGAATATGTATGCGAACTGAAATACGACGGGGCAGCTATCAATCTTTCCTACGAAAAGGGAAAGCTTGTTCAGGCCGTAACCCGGGGCGATGGCGTCCGCGGTGACGATGTTACGTCCAATATCAGGACAATCCGAAGCATACCTTTAATCCTTCAAACCCAAGATTTTCCTGATTCTTTTGAGATCCGCGGAGAAATCCTGCTGCACCGGAAGGTCTTTGAAGAGCTTAACAGGGAAAGGATTGAGTTGGGTGAAGCGCCATTTGCGAATCCACGAAATGCTGCAGCAGGATCACTTAAGATGCAGAAAAGCAGCATTGTTGCGAAGCGTAAGCTCGACTGCCTTCTTTACAGTCTGGCCGGCTCCCGGCTGCCCGCTTCAACGCACGCTGGAAATCTGGAATGGGCGCGAAGTGCGGGATTTAAAGTCCCTGGTTATATCGAGATCTTTCCTTCGCTTGAAGGGGTGATTGAGTTTATCCGAAGATGGGAGAAGGAACGAAAAAACCTACCTTTTGACACGGACGGGGTTGTAATCAAGGTAAACTCCCTTGACCAGCAGCAGGAACTGGGCTTTACCGCTAAGAATCCAAGGTGGGCTGTCGCTTACAAATATGCTCCTGAACAGGCTGAAACAAGGCTCCTGTCGGTCGATTTTCAGGTTGGGCGGACAGGTGCCGTTACACCTGTGGCCAACCTGGAACCGGTTTTCCTTGGGGGAACAACAGTACGCCGGGCATCACTCCATAATGCGGATCAGATCAGCTTACTCGATCTGCATACCGGAGACCGCGTCCGGATCGAAAAAGGAGGAGAAATCATTCCTAAGATCACCAGCGTAAATAAAGAAGAACGCGATCTGTTTGCCGTTCCGGTTTCATTTATCGAGGTGTGTCCGGAATGCGGAACCCTATTGACACGTGATCCGGATGAAGCCAGACATTTTTGTCTGAATGAAAATAACTGCCCTCCTCAGGTTAAAGGCAGGTTAGAACATTTTATCAGTCGCCGGGCCATGAATATTGAAGGCATCGGACAGGAAACCGTTGACCAGCTGTACCGCGAGAAATTGATCCATACCCTGCCCGACCTTTACAACCTTACGGTTGAGCAGTTGATGAGACTGGATCGGTTTGCCGATAAATCGGCAGAGAACCTGGTGGCGGCTATTAAGCGCTCCTGTGAGGTGCCATTTGAAAGAGTTCTTTATGGTATTGGAATCCGGTATGTGGGTGAAACGGTCGCAAAAAAGCTTGCTAGATCTCTTGGGTCTGTCGATCGTCTAATGATAGCCTCACGTGATGAATTATTGGCCATTGACGAAGTTGGTGAGAGAATCGCCGACAGTGTAATTAACTGGTTTTCAAAACCTGATAATCGTAAACTCGTCGATCAGTTAAAACAGGCCGGGCTCCGGTTTCATACCGAAGTTAACACTGCACCGGGCATGAATTTGCCGCTTTCCGGCAAATCGATTGTGGTTTCAGGGACTTTTTCAATTCACAGCCGTGATGAGCTGAAAGAACTCATAGAAAAAAACGGGGGTAAGAATGCCAGTGGAGTGACATCAAAAACGAGCCTTCTGGTGGCCCGGGACAATATGGGGCCTGAGAAACGAAAGAAAGCAGAAAAGCATGGAATACCCATCCTTACTGAAGAAGAGCTGATCCGGTTAATCACTGTAGCTCCAAAGGATACACTTTTCTGACATGAGAATTCCGGCTGCATCCATAGTTTTTCTTATGTTTGTGACAGCATGATAACTTTTATACAGAAGAGAATCCTTAAGCCCGGTATGGTAAGTCATTTTACCAGATCCCGGAGTACTAAGGCTTTTATCTGCTTGCCTGAGGCACACTCAATCGGTATCATGGCCGATGTTCGGCAACCTGGATCCGTTCAGCCAATTGTATCCTTTGCGCGGTCCATCCACAAAACTGACAGGCGGTGCCACGTGATTTTGCTGGTTCCGGAAAAGAGAAAAGAACTGGTTCCTTATGAATATGAGAAGAACTTCCCTGGAATGCCGGTTCAATTGATATGCCTGGACGATCTGTCAATTTTCAAGGTTCCGAAAAAGGAGCTAACCCAGCCTTTCACAACAGCCAAATTTGATATCATTTTTCTCATGGAAACCGCTGAGAACTTTAGCCTGGAGACGATACTCTACCATTCCCAGGCCAAAATGTTCGCCGGAGCAGCAGGGTTATGCAGCGGCCTTCTGGATTTCGAGATCGAATTGAACGAACGATCAGATATGCAATACCTTGCCGGAAATCTGATCAAATATCTTGAGAAACAAACAGGCAAGCCGGTGAATCAATCACCTGATTCTGATAAATTTATCCTTTTTTAAACATGAGCGACACAAGATTTCAGGGAGCCGGGGTCGCCCTGGTTACTCCTTTTACTACGGAAGGTGAAGTTGATTATAAAGCTTTAGAAAGAGTAACTTCACATACTATTGACAACGGAATAGATTTCCTCGTGGTCCTTGGTACAACAGCCGAAACGCCAACCCTGAGCCAGGACGAGAAAAACAAGGTTGTTGACACTATCCTTGCCGTTAATGCGGGTCGCAAGCCTGTAGTATTAGGAGTCGGCGGCAATGACACCGCTGCCGTGATAAACCAGATCAAAAATCAGCCTTTCAACGGGATCGATGCAATCCTTTCGGTGGCACCCTACTATAACAAACCCAACCAAACCGGATTGCTCCGGCATTTTGAAGCCATTGCTGCCATGAGTCCTTTGCCGGTTATCATCTATAACGTACCTGGCCGCACAGGATCCAATATTTCCGCTGAGACGACACTGCACCTGGCTCATGAGGTTCCCAACATCATTGCCACAAAGGAGGCCAGCGGAAATCTCGATCAAATTATGGCCATTCTACGCGAAAAACCTGAAGAATTTATGGTTCTGTCTGGTGATGACAGCCTTACACTTCCTATGATCAGCCTTGGAGCCGAGGGGGTTATTTCCGTTATTTCCAACATTTGCCCCGGCCAAATGAGCAAGATTTGCAGACTGGCACTTGAAGGCAACTTTGAAGCTGCCCGCAGGATCCATTATGAGATACTTGAGCTTACCGGTTTGGTTTTTGCGGAAGGAAGTCCTGCCGGTGTCAAAGCAGCATTAACAATTGCAGGACTCTGTGGCGAATCAGTCAGATTGCCATTGGTATCCGTTTCCGAATCGTTAAAGGAAAAGATCCGGATCAGCCTCAGCAAGCTTTAGGCATTCGGGCCAAGTTCTGCCCTGCCGTGGCACTGCTTGTACTTTTTCCCGCTACCGCAAGGACAAGGGTCGTTTCTGCCGACCTTTTTCTCAACGCGAATAGGTTGAACATGCTTGGGTTGTTGCGGCATCGGCGGTTCACTACCCGGACCGGCAACCGACCCCGGAGAATAGGATGGCATGTCAGTCTTGCTGGTCTGGTAACGACTCATATCAAGTTTTTGGCGTACCTGGGCTTCCCTCACTTGCTCCGGTTGTGAAATCGGAATCTGACCTTTCATCAGCATCGAAATCACCTCCCGATTCACCTTATCCACCATATTTTTAAATAGGTCAAAGGATTCCAGCTTGTAGATCAGCAGAGGATCCTTTTGTTCATAAGTTGCATTTTGAACCGACTGCTTCAGATCATCCATTTCCCTGAGGTGTTCCTTCCATGCCTCATCAATCGTTGCCAGGATAACTGACTTTGAAAATGCCTTTACCAGTTCCCGGTTCTGCGTTTCATATGCCTTTTTCAGGTTCGTGCTGATATGAATGGTTTTCTGACCGTCAGTGATCGGAACCATGATATTCTCGTACTGATGAGAAGCCCGTTCATATACATCCTTGATCACCGGCCAGGCTTGCTGAGCCATATATTGGTTCTTGGCATTGAAAGATTTTACCAGACGGTCGGATAGATCATGCGACAGTTGCTCCGTCTTACCGTCATGGAATTCATCTTCGGTAAAAGGAGAGTCAATGGCCAGGTACCGTATCAGGTCAAGCCTGAATTCCTCATAGTCACCGGATGATTTCTGTTCGTCAACAATTGTAGCGGAAAGATCGCCCATCATGTTCATGATATCCATCTCAATCCGCTCCCCATATAAGGCATGCCTTCTTCGCCCGTATACCACTTCTCTCTGACTGTTCATCACATCGTCATATTCCAGAAGGCGCTTGCGTATCCCGAAGTTGTTCTCTTCCACTTTCCTTTGTGCACGCTCAATCGACTTGGTAATCATCGAATGCTGGATAACCTCTCCTTCTTTCAGTCCAAGCCGGTCCATCATTTTGGCGATACGGTCGGAGCCGAACAGACGCATAAGGTCATCCTCAAGGGATACAAAGAATTGCGAACTACCCGGGTCACCCTGACGGCCTGCACGGCCTCTTAACTGGCGGTCTACCCTTCGGGATTCATGGCGTTCCGTTCCGATGATTGCGAGACCGCCGGCAGCCTTGACAGATGGGTGCAGCTTGATATCCGTACCCCTCCCTGCCATGTTGGTTGCAATGGTTACCGCTCCCGGCTGACCGGCATGAAGGACAATTTCAGCCTCCCGCTGGTGTAACTTTGCATTCAGAACATTATGTGCAATGCCCCTGATCTTCAGCATTCTGCTAAGCAATTCTGAAATCTCCACCGATGTGGTTCCTACAAGGCAAGCACGTCCCTCCTTGACGAGTTTTACAATCTCATCGATCACCGCGTTGTATTTTTCGCGTTTGGTCTTATATACCAGGTCCTCACGTTCATCCCGTACAATGTTCCGGTTTGTCTGAATAA
>CAYQFT010000008.1:0-12409 GCA_964416825.1 uncultured Porphyromonadaceae bacterium | reverse complement strand
CCGAACGAACGCTTCGCGCTTGAGAAACCCGCGCTGCTGGCGCTGCCGCCGACGTCTTAACGTTTTCCTTTGCCTCAATAGCCTGATGCAAGCCATCTGAATAGCGCCTGCCCTCCATAATACGCCCGGTCTGCTCATCAACGATCTTAACCTTGCCGTCCATCAGGACATATTCAACATCGTTCTCAAAAAGAGTGTAGGCTTTCAGGAGCTGGTTGATCGTATGAACACGTTCCGATTTGATTGAGAACTCGCGGATCAGTGCATCTTTTCTCTGGAGTTTCTCGTTTTCATCCTTTGCTGTCCGTTCGATCTCTGCAATCTCAACACCGATATCCGGAAGAACAAAAAACTCCGGATCTTCGCCGGCTCCGGTAATCAGGTCAATGCCTTTTTCTGTGAGCTCAACTGAATTATTCTTCTCGTCAATGACAAAGAACAGGTCATCCGTTACTACATGCATATTCTTGCTGTTCTCCTGCATGTAGAAGTTCTCGGTCTTGTGCATCAGGGCTTTCATCCCTTCCTCACTAAGAAACTTGATCAGCGACTTGGTTTTAGGCAAACCCTTGTGCGCTCTGAGCAAGAGCTTTCCGCCTTCCTGTTCGTTTTCTTCCGCAATAAGTTTTTTTGCCTGGCTGAAAGTGTCATTAAACACTGCCTTCTGAGCATTTACCAGCTTAACCACCCGGGGCTTCATTTCACCAAACAGCTGGTCGTCGCCCTTGGGAACCGGACCAGAAATGATCAGCGGTGTTCTCGCATCATCGATCAGGACCGAGTCAACCTCATCCACAATCGCATAATTATGTCCCCTCTGAACAAGGTCGTCGGGTGAAATGGCCATATTATCGCGCAGGTAGTCGAATCCGAATTCATTATTGGTACCGTAAGTGATGTCGGCCATATAGGCGTTCCGACGGGCCTCGGAGTTGGGCTGGTGCTTATCGATACAATCTACCCTAAGTCAGTGAAACTCGAACATGGGTCCCATCCATTCTGAGTCACGCTTGGCAAGATAGTCGTTAACGGTAACCACGTGGACACCACGGCCTGAAAGGGCGTTCAAAAAGACCGGGAGTGTGGCAACAAGGGTTTTTCCTTCTCCCGTTGCCATCTCGGCGATCTTACCCTGATGAAGTGACAAACCCCCTATCAGCTGAACATCATAATGGATCATGTCCCAGGTAACCTCATTTCCGCCAGCCAGCCAATGGTTCTTCCAGATTGCCTTATCTCCCTTTATCACAACCCCATCACGCCGTGCCGCAATATCCCTGTCAAGCTGTTCAGCCGTGACTTCAATCTCCTCGTTATTAAAGAACCGGGTGGCTGTCTCTTTAACGATGGCAAATGCCAGCGGGAGATATTCGTTTAGTTTTTCTTCTACCTTCTCCTTGATTTTCTGCTCCAGTTTATCAACCTGATGAAACGCTTGTTCGCGTTCCTCCATCGGGATCTCATCAGCATCAATTTTGGCCTTGATCTCCTTGATCGCCGTATCCTCGCTTTCAATACTCGAGCTGATTGCCAGCCGGATTTCCCTGGTTCTCGCCCTGAGTTCATCATGGCTCAATCCTGCCAGTTCGGCGCCGAAAGCCTTGATCTTTTCAACAGCAGGAAGCGCAGATTTATAATCCTCTTTGGATTTATTGCCAAAGAACCCTGATATAATGCTATTTATTAGTGACATATTCGTTTTCTTGAGTAGAAGTAAGTCAATTCATGAGCCAAAATACATTTCCTGAATAATTGTCAGGTTTTATTCAAGGTCGAGGTCGAGTGATTGCTTAAACAGATCCAGATTCGGGTTTTTCGCTTGCAGATGATTGTATTTTTCCTGCTGTGTGTATAGTTTCCTGCCGGCGGGCTGGTCAGGTACTTCGGTTTGCAGTTCAAGCTCCATATTGCCGGTACGTTTCCGTATGAAGGTGTTCAATTCAAAGAGAATGCTCCTGATAGCCTTCTCCTGCAAGGGATTGTTCAACCGGATGAGAAGGTTGCCTGCAGCCGTTAACTCCGGTAATTGAGTGATCAGTGTGTTGTAAAGTCTTGGCTGGTCGTTTTCCAGCGTCGCGGCAAATTCAAGCCAGATCGTTTTGAGGCTTGCCGGCGTAAGGGTTACGGTCTCCTGGTTGCTTGGTGGAGGCGTGTTTTCAGCCTTTTCACCTTCGTCATTGTTCTCATCTGCCGGTTTTTTCCTCATGTAATCTGATATGCGGGTCACCTGGGCCGGGGCTGTGGTGCCGCCAGGGCGCTGAGCCTCAGGTCGAGCGGAAGATATGGGAGTCTTGGTGACTGTCTCAGCTTTAGGAGAAGGCTCCTGCACTTTTGCAGGTTGTGTGGAAGCCGGGGGCATTATCGGAGGGGCCGGAGCAGCGGTTGGTGCGGCCGCCGAAACCCGCACTAAACGGGATAAACTCATCAGTGTCAATTCTACCAAAAGCCGTGGATCCTTAGCCTGCTTAAAAGACAAATCACAAGAGTTCAAGATTTTAAGGCCGTCATACAGGAAATCAACAGAGCAAAGGACCGCTGTTTTTCTGTACCGCTCGCTGATCTCATCACCTACTTCAAGCAATTCGATGGTCTCAGGATCCAGGCTGACAAGCAGATCCCTGAAATGCGTAGATAACCCGGAAATAAAATTATGACCATCAAATCCCTGCTCAAGAATGGTATTGAAAACCAGCAAAGCCTCCCGGTAATTCCCAGCAAGGAAAAGATCTGTCAGTTTAAAGTAGTAATCCAGATCGAGTACGTTAAGGTGCTCTATAACCTGCTGATAGGTGATGGCATTTTCACTAAAACTGACAACCTGATCAAAAATTGACAGGGCATCGCGCATGGCACCATCAGCCTTATGAGCAATTACATTCAGGGCAGATACCTCAGCGGTAATTGACTCTTTTTGTGCTATTCTTTGCAGCTGACCGATAATATCCCTGATCTGAATCCGGTGAAAATCAAACACCTGGCACCTGGAAAGGATGGTCGGTAGTATTTTATGCTTTTCAGTTGTAGCCAGAATAAATATGGCATGTGCGGGTGGTTCCTCGAGGGTTTTCAGGAAAGCATTAAATGCCGCCTGCGACAGCATATGGACTTCATCAATAATATAAACCGAATATCTGCCGGTTTGCGGGGGTATTCGCACCTGATCGATCAGGTTCCGGATGTCCTCAACATGATTATTTGAGGCTGCATCGAGTTCATGGATATTAAATGAACGACTCTCCTGGAAGGTTTTACAGGCTTCGCAAACGTTGCATGCCTCCATCTCAGGAGTCAGGTTCGCGCAATTTATGGTCTTTGCGAAAATCCTGGCGCAAGTGGTCTTCCCCACTCCACGAGGTCCGCAAAAAAGGTAAGCATGCGCCAGGTGGTTCCCGGAAATTGCATTCTTAAGGGTTCGCGTAATTGACGGCTGGCCGACAACTGTTTCAAAACTATCGGGCCGGTACTTCCGCGCGCTTACAATAAACTGCTGTTCCATTCAGGACGTTTTAGAGCCTTACAAAAGTAAAAATTTGAACCATAAATTCGCCCCTGGTACTCCAAAGGGTTATCAACGCTTGTTTGAGACGCTTTTTTTTCTATCTTTGCAGCCCAAATGCAATTTTTACAAATTATTAATTAACACAAAATGAATCAGTACGAAACCGTTTTCATTGTAACTCCCGTTTTATCTGAAGATCAGATGAAGGAAGCGGTTAAGAAGTTCTCGGGTTTTCTCGCCGAAAATGGCGGGGAGATCATTTTCGAGGACCACTGGGGACTCCGTAAGCTGGCCTATCCGATTCAGAAGAAATCTACCGGATTTTACCATCTTATCGAGTTTAAAGCTGCCGGTGACTTAACCAACCGCCTTGAAGTGGAGTTCAGAAGAGATGAGCGCATCATCCGTTTTCTGACCGTTAAACTCGACAAACATGCCGTTGAGTATAACATTAAGCGCCGCAGGCTTGCTAGTAATGCATCAAACCAGGAAAAGAAGGAGGAGTAAACAATGGCAACCAGTCAATCAGAAATACGGTATTTAACACCGCCGACTGTTGAAGTCAAAAGGAAAAAGTATTGCCGTTTCAAACGCGCCAATATCAAGTACATTGACTACAAGGATCCAAACTTCCTCAAGAAGTTCCTGAATGAACAAGGTAAGATTCTTCCCCGCCGCCTGACCGGTACTTCCCTGAAATTTCAGCGGAAAATCGCGCAGGCAATCAAGCGGGCCCGGCATATTGCCATCTTGCCTTATGTAACCGATATGTTGAAATAATCTGAGGAGGTAAGTCATGGAAATCATTTTATTACAGGATGTTACTAACCTCGGTCATAAAGACGACGTGGTTAAGGTAAAGAACGGCTATGCCAGAAACTACCTGATTCCGCAGGGTTTTGCTTCACAGGCAACTCCTTCGGCCAAAAAGATGCATGCAGAGAACCTTCGCCAGCGTTCACACAAAGAGAGCAAAAAACGCGAAGATGCTCAGGAAATGGCACAGAAACTAGGTAAAATCGAACTCCGTATCGGTGCAAAAACTTCGACTACCGGTAAGATATTCGGGTCTGTTAACACGATTCAGATCGCTGAAGCGCTCATAGAAAAAGGATTTGAAATCGACAGGAAGAATATTACCCTCGGTGAAGAAAGCATTAAGGAGATCGGCTCCTATAAAGCAACTATCAAGGTTTACAAGGATATCAAGGCTGAGATCGGCTTTGAGGTTTACTCCGAGTAACCCTGTTTGAAAAATTGAAAAAAGCTGCCCGAGTGGGCAGCTTTTTTTTTATTTGTATGCCATTGCATCAATCTCGATCTGGGCTCCCAATGGCAGTTTGGCTACCTGAAATGCAGCGCGCGCCGGGGGAACACCTGGAAAATAGGTGGCATAAACCTCATTCATCGCCTTGAAGTCATCAATATTGGCCAGAAAACAGGTGCACTTAACAAGATGCTCATAGGTGTATCCCGCCTCCTTAAGGATCTCGCCAATGTTATTCATCACCAGTCGGGTCTGATCCACAATACTGCCTTCCAATAACTTACCGGTTGCAGGTACCAATGGAATCTGTCCGGAAACAAATAGAAATCCTCCGGCTTCAATGGCCTGACTGTAAGGCCCTACCGCTGCAGGGGCAAGAGTGGTTTTGATTGCTTTTTTCATAGAATGTGTATTTTAATTGTCCATCCAGTTTTTCTGCTTGAGGTACTTGACATCTTTTAACAAGGAGGCCCTGGCTGCCAGGGTAAAAGTGTAGCTTTTTCTTTCTCCGAATGGCACCACATCAATACTCATGGTCCAGCAATGCAAATCCCTGTCAAGCCTGAAGTTCGTATAGGTGAATTCCTGGTTGACAAAATCATATCCGGATGAGAAGCTGGCTTTCCATTTCGGAGTCAAAGAAATGCCGCCCGTAAACCTAAGGGATTGCTTTATTTCTGATTTAAAGTACGGTTTCGAATATCGGAAATTGTAGTCGACACGAAGATTCCATTTTCCTGAAAACTCGGGTATATTATTATCGGACAGAACTGACGGGTTAGTCGATTTTGCAGGCTGGGCACCGGTCTGCTTCTTCTTCAGCGGGAGTTCGAAACCAACAGACATATCAGCGTCGGTGAGCCTCAGGGGCCTTCCTGATCGTGCTATTTCAAAGGTATTTACTGTTTGGTACATGTACCGGTTGTTTTTCAGGATCGAGTCTGCCGCATACGCATTAAAGGTCGACCTGAATTGAATGTTGAACTGGTCAAACAGGGTGGTTCTGGCAGAAAGCGTGACCGGGGACAAATTCAGGGAATCCCGGAAAATATCATAGGAAGTGCTCAGGGATAAACTTTCCAAAAGCTTGACTTTCTTAAGCTTAACTCCTGTTGAGTCTGCCTTGTCAATAACTTTCATCTCAACATTATTCCCCATGCTGAAACTGAGGTTTCCATACTTGCCTGCAACCGATGGCAGCCTGTAAATTCCTTCATCAAAAATGGAATAGGTGAATTCGTCCATCTGCATCTTGCCTTTATCGTCCTCCTCGGCGACTACAATCGTGCGGCTGTATTTCCCATAATCATAACCCAGGTCCGGCCTGAATCCAAATGACAGGGAAGGGCTCATCATATGACGGATCGTCTTGACATTACCCTTAATGGGGTCGTAATAGACGTACATCCTGGGCGAATAGCTAAGGTTCACGTTGGGACTGATTGCCTGAACATAATTGACCTTATTGATGCGCTCGATGATCATCTTTTCAGCTTCCGCATCCCAGGTTTTTTCAAGATAATTGAAGTACATAACCCCGACATAGTTTAGCGATGGGGTCAGCGTCATGTCTTTAACGGGCTTGAAGGAGGCAGACAGGGGGATTTCATGCTGGAAACCGTTCCGCATCTTGCTTAGCACATCCCGAGAGAAGTTCAGATCCGAAGAGAAAAGCGAATCCTCCCGGGACTTGATTCTGTTTTCAAAGTTGGCGGTATAGCGCATTTCTATTTTTTCGTACCATTTCTGGCGGCCACCTGAGGCACCAAGCCGAAAGGGGTAAAAACGTCCGACCGTGAATGCTCCGGACGGAAAATTAAGGACAATGGTCGAATCACTGCTGTTCTGGGTATGGCCTATCCTGGTCGTGAAATTGAAAAGCTTGTTGGGGAATTTTCTTGAATAGGAAATAGAAGAAGACTTCTGGTTGGTCAGATGCTCTATGGGATTCTGGTAGTTTCCGTAGGTGTTGTTCCGGTCATAGGAGCTGGTGCTCAAATTCACACTGGCATTAAAGTTTCTGTAGGGATGAGCTTTTGCATCCTGGGCATGCGTCCACCGAACGCTGAAGTCTTTTTTGTTTGAATAGCCCGGAAGCCCTTTTTCCCCCAAAATATTTCGGGCGAAATTGAAAGCAAAGTCTCCGTTGAATTTATAAATCTTCCGATATCTTGACTGGGCACCAAGCTGCCATGATCCTCTGGAATAAATGCCGCCCGTAAGGGAAAGGTCCATTTTATCGTTTATAGCAAAGTAGTACCCCCCTTCCCTCAGATAGAATCCGCGATTCCGCTCCTCTCCGTATTTGGGCATTAGGATGCCGGAGGCCCTTTTTTCCTGCTTTGGGAAGAAAGCAAACGGCAGTCCGATCGGATAAAGCGGAACTCCTTCAACAACCATATAAGCCGGACCTGAAACGATACTCTTTTCAGCCATCATGATGCCTTTAGTAATGGCGAAATAGAAGTGCGGCTCATCGGCATCACAAGTGCTGAATTTTCCATCCTTGATATTCAGGGTACCGGTTGAGTCCCGCTTGGTCAGATGACTGTGCAGGTATCCTTTGTCCCCCTGAACATCCTGATTCATAACTACATCCACAACAAAGGCTTTCTTGGTTTCGAAATTATACCGGATTTCGGAACACTCATAGGATTCTTCACCCTGCTTGAATACCGGCCTTCCCTTGACCTGACCGGAAGTGTCCTTCCGCCCGGTTGCAAAAACCTCTTTCCGGTCAATGCTCATCTCGATATAATCTGCAGTCAACTCAATGGTCTCATAGGTAACCTTAGCCTCCCCATACTGCCGTATTTTTTTATCTGTAAGGCTGATGACAGTTGAATCCTTGGCCGGATAGATGACGGGGGCATCCAGATAAGTCTTTCCCTTGGCCGGTGAAATGGGTTTAGGCAATATACCTGCTTTAACCGTATCAACCTGGGCAGTTACCGGTAACGCCATCAAACCAAGAGTGATGACTGCAATCGTTATTTTTGCTATTTTTATGAGCGAAATCAATAGTTTACCGGTTATTCCAAGGTGTGGAAAAGAATCAAAACTAAAGAAAAAAAAACAACCATGAAGGACATCTTGTCTTTGATAACGATAAAACCCAAAATCCATTGCTGCTTAGGCGGAGGAAATGTCTCTTCCTCAATACTGATCGTACTTTTTACTCTTTTGAGTTTGCAGGGATATTGTACCAACCCTGATAAGACCCCAAAGCCCTTCATCGTCACCATTGACCCAGGCCATGGAGGAAAGGACCCGGGAGCACCTGGAAAAAAGACTGTAGAAAAGAAACTTGCACTGGCGATCAGCCTTAAGCTCGGGCATTACATCGAAACCATGATGGAGAATGTGAAGGTGGTCTATACCCGCGATACAGATGTCTTTATTCCTCTTGATGAGCGCGCCAACATTGCAAATCAAAACCGTTCTGACCTCTTTATTTCCATTCATGTTGACGGATATAAAACTTCTTCTCCAAAAGGAACTTCTTCATTCGTTATGGGAACCTCCAAGACTTCCGGTAACCTTGACCTGGTTATGCGTGAAAACCGTGTGATCACACTTGAGGATAATTATCAGGAGAAGTATGAGAACTTCAATCCCAATTTACCCGAGTCTTATATCATTTTTAACCTCTACCAAAACGTTAACCTCAAACAAAGTCTCCTGTTTGCATCCCTCGTTCAGGACCAGCTGAGGGTGCAGGCCAACCGAGTAGACCGCGGAGTTTCACAGGAGCCGTTTATGGTGCTGTGGAAAACCACCATGCCAAGTGTACTGGTGGAAACCGGGTTTATTTCAAATCCCCAGGAAGAGGAGTTCCTGATTAGTGAAAATGGTCAGGATATCATCGCCACCTCCATATATACTGCTTTCAGGAAATATAAGCAGGATCTGGATTCGTCGGATGAGGATCAAGCGGATGTCTCGACCAACAGACAGTCAGATTCTTTTTCACAGGCAAGCCTGAACCGGGTTATTGAAGCTGAGAGGATCCGGACAGAAAATCTTCAGGTTGAGAAGGATACCCCCAAATCAGATAAATTGGAGAATAAAGAAACCACGGTTAAGGTGAATGATAACAATAAGGTTTCCACTCCGCGAAACGAGGAAATTGAATTCAGGATACAGGTGCTGGCATCTACCCGGCCATTAGCCCCATCAGCATCCGATTTCAAAGGCAGGAAAGGCTTTGAGGCCATTAAACTTGATGGGTATTATAAGTATATGACCAGGCCGGTTAAAACATATTCAGAGGCTTTAGCGTTAAGAAAAGAACTTTCCACCCTGTTCAAGGGAGCTTTTATTGTCGCCTTCAAGGGCGGCATAAGGGTCCCCTTGAATGATGTGGTTAACGAATAAAATCAAAACCCTGGGGAGCCATGAAAAACAAAGTTTACATCCGTGTCGGAATCCTCTTTCTTGCAGCGATTATCATTGTTTTTTGGGGTATTAACTATTTGAAAGGCAAGAATGTCTTTACATCCGAACAGCCCTATTATTCATTTTATGAAAAGATCGGGGGCCTCACAGTATCCAGTCCTGTAACCCTGAATGGTTTCCAGGTGGGACAGGTCCGTGATATAAACCTTTCGAAAAAAGCTCCATTACAAATTGAAGTAAAGTACTCGATTACGTATCAGAATATCAGGATACCTGAAGGGTCAGTCGCCAGGATTTACAGTACTGACCTTATGGGAACCAAAGGAATTTCCCTGGATTTCACAGACAATCAGTCATTTTACGCCAGTGGTGACACATTGCCGGGCTCAATTGAAGGGGACCTGCGGGATCAGGTTAACACGCAGATGCTGCCAATCAAGCAGAAGGCAGAAGAACTGATGTCCTCCATGGATTCTGTTCTGGCAAGCCTCCAGATGGTATTTGGCGAGAAGAACCAGGCCAATTTATCGGAAAGCTTCAGTAGTGTGAACGGAGCTCTCCAAAATGTCGAGGCTGTATCAAAATTCCTAAACGAATATGTGCGGGAGGAAACGAAAAAAGTCAGTCTGGTCTTAGGGAACCTCGACAGCCTAAGCCGCAGCCTGCGGGAACAGACCGGCGATCTTCATGGATTTATGAATAATATGAACCGTTTCAGTGATACACTGGCCAGCATTGAACTTGCCGCGACCTTTATCGCAATCCAGTCAGTACTGGATGATATTGAGCAACTAACTCAAACCATCTCCTCCGGTGAGGGCACCATTGGCCAGATTGTAAGCAGTGATTCCCTGTACCGTGCAATTCTCGCTACCAATACCAATCTGAACAGACTGATTGAGGATATCAGGATTAACCCGGGAAGATATATCCGTGTTTCGCTGGCCGACCGGAGCAGATCGATATATACTTCAACTGATACTGAACTGGCCAGGACACTTGCCGGCGAAGGATCATCTGATTACTACGTTTGCCTGACCCAAAGCTCTTCCCCACTCCAGCCTGAGGATCCGGCACTGAAGGGACACAAAGATTCTGATTTTATCCAGATAGGATCCGTGTACTATTATTACTCCTACCGCTCCAGTAAAATTGACCCCTGCCTGAGGCGTTTGGCGAGTGTTCGAAAAATCCATCCCTCTGCCGGAATCTTCACTTGGCTGAATGGCAAATGGACCCGACTGGTTTTGTAACCAACAACCGGCCATTTCCCGTGAGACTGAATGTAATTAAGCATCAGCACATTAAATGCAATGATCTCATTAACAATTATTTAGGTAAGTTTATTTGATCAAGATTTTTAACTCGCTGATTGTAAATTCAATGCATTTTTTTTGAAAAATAATACGGTTTGGCTATTGTTTTGTTAACCAATTTTTCACCATCTTGCATTACATAAGCCTTTTGTCTAATCTATTAATAATCAGAGTTAATGAAGTCAAGCCATGTCGAGGTATGGAACAAATGCCTGTCCATTATCAAGGACAATGTTCCATCGATAAGCTATCGGACCTGGTTCGAGCCCATAGTTCCTCTCAAACTGGAGGATAACATTCTCACCATACAGGTTCCCTCGCCATTTTTTTATGAATACCTGGAAGAACAATATATTGACATCCTGAGTAAAACCCTGCGTAAGGAGCTGGGAGCAGAGGCCAAGCTTGAGTACAGTGTTGTGATGGAGCAAAATGGTTACTCCAATGCAAAACCCTACACGGTTAAGTTCCCTACTCAGGCAAAAACCAGTTTAAAAAACAGGCCATTATCCATGCCTTTGGATGAAGAGGAGCGGACCATCAAAAATCCTTTTGTGATCCCTGGAATCAAAAAGCTTCACGTTGATCCGCAGCTTAACCCGGACTATTCCTTTGCCAATTTCGTTGAAGGTGACTGCAACCGCCTGGCCCGGTCAGCCGGGTATGCTGTCGCTCAGAACCCCGGAGGTACGGCCTTTAATCCCTTGCTGATTTACGGTGGATCAGGTCTCGGAAAAACTCACCTGGCGCAGGCAATCGGAATTGAGGTAAAAGAGAAATCGCCCGACAAAATTGTTCTGTATGTAAATGCCAATAAGTTTCAGACCCAGTTTGTTGAAGCCATTCGTAACAACAACCGGAATGATTTTCTGCATTTTTATCAGATGATCGATGTGCTCATTCTGGATGACGTTCAGGAATTTGCTGGAAAAGAGAAAACACAGGATACCTTTTTCCATATTTTCAATCATCTCCATCAATCAGGCAAACAGCTTATACTGACTTCCGACAAGCCGCCGGTCGAACTGAAAGGCATGGAGCAGCGACTTCTTTCAAGATTCAAATGGGGGCTCTCCGCGGACCTTCAGGTACCGGATTTTGAAACCCGGGTGGCAATCCTGCAGAAAAAAGTCTACGCTGATGGCATTCATATGCCTGTTGAGGTTCTTGAATATATCGCCTCGCAGGTAACCAACAACGTACGGGAGCTTGAAGGCGCCCTGGTCTCCCTGCTTGCACAGTCAACTCTCAATAAAAAAGAGATTACTCTGGACCTGGTCAGGGAAATGATTGACAAACTTGTAAAAAATACAACGAGGGAACTATCCATCGATTATATCCAGAAGATTGTCAGTGACTATTTCAATATTCCGGTTGACCTGATGCATTCCAAAACCCGAAAAAGGGAAATTGTTCAGGCCAGGCAAATCTCCATGTACTTCTCAAAGAATCTCACAAAATCTTCTTTAGCCCTTATCGGATCACAAATCGGGGGTAAAGACCATGCAACGGTTCTGCATGCCTGTAAAACGGTTAACAACCTGCTGGATACGGATAAGCGATTCAGGCTCTATATCGAAGAGATCGAAAAGAAACTCAAGATGTAATCCATCAGGACTTCCCTGATTCTCTTTTCAATGGGACAACATACCGGTGAATTTGCCGCCCTTCTAACGGCCTTTCTTTGGACTGTCACCGCCTTGTCTTTTGAACAGGCAGCAAAAAGAGTTGGATCTCTCGCGGTTAACTTACTTCGTCTGGGTTTTGCACTTGTCTTCTATTGTATCCTTTCACTTTTTAGATCAGGAAACCTTTTTCCGTCCGGACTGGACAGCAGCACCTGGCTTTGGCTTTCAGTCAGCGGCATAATCGGCTTTGTTTTTGGCGACTATTGCCTCTTTTCGGCATATGCAATTATTGGATCCCGGG
>CAYQFT010000007.1:43704-47727 GCA_964416825.1 uncultured Porphyromonadaceae bacterium | reverse complement strand
GATCCTCATCGGAGCAGTGATACTGGTGGTTACGGGGATTGGTTCCTGGAGAATTATGGTTTCCATGATCACCGGTGGACTGCTGATGGGTGGAATCCTAAACCTGGTAGGGGCTAATGCTTATATGGAGGTTCCGTTTTATTATCACCTGGTAATGGGCAGCTTTGCCTTCGGAGTTGTTTTTATGGCAACCGATCCGGTTTCCTCTTCCCAAACTCAAACCGGAAAGTGGATCTATGGTTTTTTTATCGGGTTTATGTCCGTGCTGATTCGTGTAGTCAACCCGGCTTACCCGGAAGGCGTCATGCTCGCTATCCTTCTGGGTAATGTTTTTGCCCCGTTGATTGATCATTTTGTGGTTCAGGCGAATATCAACCGCCGATTGAAAAGAGCAACGATTAAAGTCGGACAATAAAAAGGAAATTGCCATGAATAAAAGTAATACCTATATATTCATCTATTCCACGATAATGGTGGTAGTGGTGGCTGCCCTGCTTGCTATGGCATCCAACGTGCTCAAACCATTCCAGGAAAAGAACCTCGAGATTGCCAAGAAACTTGAGATCCTTCATTCCGTGGATAAAGGCTGGGATGCTTCTTCTGCAGATTCGAAGAATGCCTATGTTGACGGCGAATATGCCAAATATATAACTGAAACCCGGGTTATTAACGCCAGCGGCGATACCGTTTCGGGCCAGGATGCCTTTGCGGTTGATCTGGTTAAAGAAATGGAAAAGGACTCCACTGACCGGAGCTTCCCGGTGTTCATCTGTCATCATGAAGACGGGGGACTTAATTATATCTTCCCGGTTCAGGGGAAAGGATTATGGGGCCCTATCTGGGGATATATCGCACTCAAAGAAGATATGAATACCATTGCAGGAGTTTTCTTTGACCACCAGGGTGAAACTCCTGGATTGGGCGCGGAGATTAATTTACCTTGGTTCCGTAAGCCCTTTGTCGGAAAAAAGCTCTTTAGCTCAACAAATCAGTTTGTCGGTATCAAAGTGGCCAAAACTGGAGAGCCACGGGTAGCTGAGCACTCAGTTGATGCAGTATCCGGTGGCACCATAACCAGTAAAGGGCTGCAGAAAACCATCTTTGACAGCATGCAGATGTATCTTCCATTTCTAACCAAGAATAAAAAATAAGGATATGAGCCAGATGTTTTCTTCTAAAAACCTGAAGCTGCTGACCAATCCACTCAACCTGGAGAACCCGATTACGGTTCAGGTTCTGGGGATTTGCTCAGCATTGGCCGTCACCGTAAAAATGAAGCCCGCTTTCGTTATGGCTCTTTCGGTGACCATTGTAACGGCTTTTTCAAACCTTATTATATCCGCCCTCAGGAAATCCATACCCGTAAGGATCCGAATCATCGTTCAGCTGGTAGTTGTAGCTGCACTGGTAATTATTGTAGACCAGCTCCTAAAGGCATTTGTTTATGATGTGAGCAAACAGTTATCCGTGTTCGTCGGATTAATCATTACGAACTGCATCCTGATGGGCCGTCTGGAAGCCTTCGCCATGGCTAATAAACCATGGGAATCCTTCATCGACGGTATAGGGAACGGGATTGGCTACGGCTGGATTCTGATCGCTGTCTCTTTTGCTCGCGAATTTTTGGGCTCGGGATCCGTTTTCGGTTTTCCGATAATGGAGAAAATCGGTGCCTATTCCACCGGCTATGTGAATAACGGTCTGATGATCATGCCACCGATGGCTTTGATACTCGTCGGGGTTATCATCTGGATTCAGAGAAGTCGCACAAAAAGTCTAATTGAAAAGGATTAATACAGACCCGCCATGCAAAATCATATAAATCTGCTAATCAGTTCGGTCTTTGTCAACAACATGGTCTTTGCCTATTTCTTGGGCATGTGTTCATATCTTGCTGTTTCAAAGACCGTGAAAACCTCGGTCGGGTTGGGCGTTGCGGTAGTTTTCGTCATGGTGATTACCATTCCGGTAAACTACCTGCTTGAAAAGTACCTGTTACTTGAAGGATCTCTTTCATGGATCAGCCCAAAACTCGCTGAAGTAGACCTGAGTTTCCTCAGTTTTATCATTTTTATCGCGGTCATTGCCGCAATTGTTCAGCTTGTAGAAATGATCGTTGAACGTTTCTCGCCCTCACTATACAATGCATTAGGCATCTTTCTGCCCCTCATCGCAGTAAACTGCGCTGTACTGGGAGGGGCTCTGTTTATGCAGCAGAAGCAGTTTGCGACAGTTTGGGAATCTGTAACTTTTGCCTTTGGGTCGGGGTTTGGATGGGCGATCGCCATCGTTGTCTTGGCAGCCGCTCGGGAGAAAATGCGCTACTCAAATGTTCCTCCGGCACTTAAGGGACTGGGAATCACGTTTATCCTGGTAGGTCTGATGGCAATGGCCTTTATGGGTTTTATGGGCTTTAAGATTTAATCTGAAAAATATCACATTATGATACTCCTTGAAGTGACAACCGGTACAGGATTTCTGATTTCTATCAGTATCGGTGTTTTTCTGTTAATTACCTTACTTCTGGTTTCTGTCTTGTTGTATGCCAAAAAGAAACTGACTCCCGAAGGCCTTGTAAAGGTTACCATAAACGATGAACGCATATTGGAAGTTGAGCCTGGAACCAATATTCTGTCAACCCTTTCGGCAAATCAAATTTTTCTTCCGTCTGCTTGCGGCGGTGGGGGTACCTGTGCCATGTGCAAGTGCCAGGTTATGGAAGGCGGCGGTGAAATACTGCCTACGGAAGTAGGATATTTCTCAAGGCGCGAGCAGCAGAATCACTGGAGACTCGGATGCCAGGTGAAGATCCGGAGCGATATCAAAATAAAGGTTCCGGAAGCGGTTCTGGGTATCAAAAAATGGGAGTGTGAAGTGGTCTCCAATGACAATGTGGCCACTTTCATTAAAGAGTTTGTGGTAAAGTTGCCGGAAGGCGAATCCCTGACTTTTGAATCCGGTGGCTATATTCAGATTGATGTTCCGACGGTTTCGGTTAACTTCAGCGATATGGATGTACAGCCGGAATATCGGGATGAATGGGATAAATTCAATATGTGGAATCTCAAAATGGTCAATCCTGAGCCAACTTTCAGGGCTTACAGTATGGCCAACCACCCGGCAGAAGGCAATATCGTCATGCTGAACATCCGAATTGCCACCCCGCCATGGGATCCGGCCAAGGCAGGATTTGCAGCTGTCAATCCCGGGATTTGTTCTTCCTACATTTTCTCCCGTAAACCCGGGGATAAGGTTATCGTTTCCGGCCCCTACGGTGAATTCCATATTAAAAAGACCCAGCGTGAGATGGTCTATATCGGAGGTGGAGCAGGTATGGCACCACTTCGGTCGCACATTTTCCATTTGTTCAACACCCTGAAGACCGACCGTAAGGTGAGCTACTGGTACGGCGCTCGCTCAAAACGCGAGGTGTTCTACGAAGAAGAGTTCCGCAAGATCGAGCAGGATTTTCCGAATTTCACCTTCAATCTTGCTTTGTCAGAGCCTAAGCCCGAGGATAACTGGACAGGTCTTGTGGGATTTATTCACAAGGTATTGTATGACAATTATCTGGGACAGCATGAGGAGCCGGAGGAAATCGAATTCTACCTGTGTGGTCCTCCGCAGATGAACGATGCGGTTCTCAAGCTTTTGTACAATCTGGGGGTTCCGGATGAGATGATTGCTTTCGATGATTTTGGGGGATAGACAAGGTAAAGTTGGGGGTGGGATAAAACGGGGGTTTTGTCCCACTCCCAAATTTGTTCCCATGCGCATCTACTCTTTTCTGATTGTAATTCTGGCAGGAACGCTGGTTTCCTGTTCAGGCCCGATGAAGTATCATTTTCAGGAGGGGCCGGTCTATGGATCTACCTATCATTTATATTATGAATATCCGGAAGGAAAATCCCTTGAGAAGGATATCCTGGCCGTACTCAAGAGAATTGACGCCTCGATGTCAACCTACGATCCGGGTTCCCTTTTGTCAAGGTTGAACCGGAATGATTCAACTGCCAGACTGGA
>CAYQFT010000007.1:18205-43604 GCA_964416825.1 uncultured Porphyromonadaceae bacterium | reverse complement strand
AATTACCTGGTAGAGATTGGTGGCGAACTCAGATGCCTGGGCGTGAATGAAAAGGGAATACCCTGGCGGGTTGGCATTGACAAGCCTCTGGAAAATGCCCTGGAAAGGGAAATCGAACAGGTTCTGATGATGAGCAGGGGTTCGGTTGCAACTTCAGGGAACTACAGGAAATTCTATGAGGAGGATGGGGTGAAATATTCACATACCATTGATCCGAAAACCGGATATCCTGCACGAAGCAACCTCCTCTCTGCAACCGTGGTAACCGATGAGTGTATTTATGCCGATGCCTGGGCTACGGTTTTCATGGTGATCGGCCTAGAGAAGGCGATTCAGCTATCGCAAAAGCTCGGTGGAATGGAGGTGCTTTTTATTTACAGCGATGAAGAAGGAAACCTGAAAGAGTGGCAATCCCCCGGAATGGAGGCCCTGATTTACAAATCCTCAACAGCCGCACAGGAACAGCCGAATCCGCAATCGCGCTGAGCGTCTAAAGTTTTCGATCCCTTTTTATACGTCTTTCCTTGCAATTCCCGGTAGGACTTTATTTCGTCCTGCTTGGCACACGTGAGCCCCAGGTTTTTCATGTTTGGATTTGTGCCGACCTCGCTGTCTGGGAACTTCCCATTCTTTCTAAAAAAAATATTAAGGCCGAGTCCTAAAAAAGCCAGGGCAACGATGATCAGGGAAGCGAGCAAAACGGTTAGAAACATTTTTTATGCTGTTTTAAACAACTAACGCGTGAAAGTCAATATTGTTGAGGGAGTCTTTCTAAATAGAGGCTTCATCATAAGCAGCTTCCATCTCTCGCCAGGTTGCCTCGATATTGCTGTCAAGGCCAATGGAAATTCGAACGAGGCCTTCGGACAGCCCCATTGAACGTTGCACATCAATCGGGATTTCTGATGAAGTACTGGTTCCGGAATTTGAGAAAAGAGTTTTATAATAACCGAGGCTGACAGCCAGGTATCCGAGATGCCTTTTCTGCATGGCGACCATAAAGAGGTTGGCTTTATCCTTGGTGCCCATGTCGATGCTGAACAGACCGCCGTATCCGTATCCAGGATTCATAAGCCTGTTAAAGAGTTCATGCTGCTTGTGATTCGTAAGCCCCGGGTAGGTGATCTTCGCTCCTTTTGCCCGGAATTGTCCGGCAATATAGGCTGCGTTCTGGCTGTGCTTTTGAATTCGGATGGGCAGAGTAAACAGGTTTTTGTGTATGGAGGCCGAGCGCATGGGATCCAGCACAGGACCGAGCAGCATCGAAACGCCGCTGTTCACATCTGAAATGCTATTAATAAAATCTGCATCCGCACAGATTGCACCGGCTATACAGTCGCTTTTCCCATTGATGAATTTAGTCAGGGAGTGCACCACGACATCGGCACCTAAGTCGGCCGGACTAATAATGATCGGGGTAAATGTATTGTCGATGACAAGTTTAATCCCCTGTCGGTGGGCTATTTCAGCAAGTCTGGGGATATCGGAAACAACAAGCAGCGGATTGGTGAGGGATTCAGTATAGATGACTTTCGTATTCGGCCTGACAGCGGCTTCGACGGCCTTTAAGTCAGAGATATCCAGAAAGGTGACGGCAATATTGAACCTGGGGAGAAGATTCTTGAAGAATGCATAGGTGCCGCCGTATGTTGTAACACTTGTAATGATGTGATCGCCTGAGGAGCAAATCTGTAATATCGTGTTCGTTATGGCAGCCATTCCGGAGGCAGTGACCCAGCCTGATTCCGTGTTCTCAAGGGCGGCGAGCGCCTTCGAAAGAATCAGGTTGGTTGGATTCCAATGTCGGCCATACAGGAAGCAGCCTTCGAGTTTTCCATCGAAGCAGTCAGTCATTGAATTGCCTGTGTCAAACTGGAAAGTGGATGAATCGGTAATTGCGGGATTCACACCATCATGCTCCATAACTCGCAGAGTAGCCTGAATGCGGAGGGCCGGATCGGATTTTAACATAAAAGTTGGAATTATTGGCCGAAAGTAATAAAATTCTTTATATTCGTTTTATGAGCAAAGGTGAGACCCGGAATGAGAATCTGGATTTTTTCAAAATCCAGCATAACGATACGGATCCCCGAAAAGGGAGGGTATTGGTTGCCGAGCCTTTTTTGAAGGATAGCTATTTCAAACGGTCCGTTGTCATTCTTACCGAACATAATCCGGAGGGCACCCTCGGTTTTGTTTTAAACAATCCCATTGATTTCCAGATTGATGAAATTCTGAAGGATTTTCCCCCGATTGATTCTCTTATATCTATCGGCGGTCCGGTGAGGACAGATACCGTGCACTATTTGCACACTCTGGGCCACATGATTCCGGAAAGCGTTGAGATTATGGAAGGTGTTTGGTGGGGAGGCGACCTCGATGTGGTCCGTGCCGGAATCCGCGAGGGTTGGATTGCCAGCCACCAGATACGGTTTTTCGTCGGTTACTCAAGCTGGCATCCGGGACAGCTGGCGCGTGAGATTGGTGAGAATTCCTGGCTGGTGACGGAAATTGACCGGCTTGATCTGATGCATGGCCATGACATCCGGCTCTGGGAGAGCATACTGATGGAGGAGGATGAACGGTATAAAATGTGGACCCGCTATCCCCAGGATCCGATGCTGAACTGATCTGTTCGCTGGACCATGTTTTTAAGACTTTCACTCAGGACTGAAGATAGCTTCCGGTAATATCTTTTGTTCTCAAAGGAAAGCACCCACCGTATTCCATGCAGATCGTCGGATAAAAAAACCTCTTCTGCATTTTTGAGGTCCTCAGGCCTGATGGTAGGAACTTCCTGGGCCGTAAGACCTGCCTTGCCAATCAGGTGTTTGGTTATATCTGTCATAAGTCGCGGAAAACAGTTGTTCTCCCTTCCCGGAGTAACGATGCGGTCTTTTATCCGGAGAAAAATATTGCCGGATAGTGCTTCTGACAGGAAGCCCTTTGAGTCGAGGAGAATGATTTCGTCCCATCCTTTCGTTAAACACTCTTCCCGGATGAGCCGGGAGCGAATCCTGCTTCTAACCATGGAGCTGAAGAAAGGTTCCCCTGAATTCCTGTACCCCGATGAGATGCCGATTGCCAGTCCTTTTGAATTCAAGGGGAAGTGGTCGTCTGAACGTTCTTCCGGGAATGCCAGATATTGGTACCCTTTGGTGCCGTCAAGGCCGTCTGTTGCTTCAGCCGGCATGATCAACAGATGTATCACCGTTCCCTTGAAGCTCCGGTTTTTATTAAGGAGTTTCTCAAACTTCGGAAGCAGCAAGGGAAAAGTCAGCGCTAAGGGCAACTCCCATCCCACAGACTGAAACCTGGATTTTAAGATATTAAGCGAAGGCTCGAGAAAGGGAATCCGGTTACCCGACGCGAAAAAATCCGCCCGGATTGCCTGATCGGATTGAAGAATCCAGTCTTCCGGATCTTTCAGCCAGGTTTCCCGGGTCATTACGGCTCCATTCAGGAGAACATAATTGTATTTCATGGTCAACTCCCGGTTAATCGGCTGAAAAAATAACCTAGCAGGGTTGGATCTAAAATTATCGGTACCGCAAAGCCAAAAAGTGCGCCAAAAAAATGGGTATCATGGGCGACATTGTCCCCGCTCTTTCTGCTCATGATCCAGCTGTATATCAGGTATATTCCTCCAAAAATAATTCCGGGAACCGGGAGCAGCCCGAAAAAATAGATCTTATTCCAGGGATCAAAAAATATCGTGGCAAAAACAACTGCTGACACGGCTCCGGAAGCTCCGACTGCATTGTAGAGGTAATCATTCCGGTGCCGGATGAGCGCGTACAGGGGTGAAATCAGGATGGCACCCAGATAGAGGAACAGGTAATAGGGAATCCAGCGCTCGCCAAAGAAGCCCTGAAAATACTTCTCCAGGGCTATGCCGAAACTATAGAGGACCAGCATATTAACAAGAAGGTGAGTCAGGTTCGCATGCAGGAAAGCGTGCAGGATAAGCCTTGCATACTGCTTCCGCTTCAGTATCTGGTACGGATTGAACTGATACTTATAGATCAGCCCATGATTGCGGAATGCAAGCAAGGAGAAGCCTGTAGTTAGTAGAATGATGATCAGAGTCATCGGAATAATCAGTGCAAGATTTTAAAAATCAATTCTTTAAGCAGGTCTCCAGGTTCTGCGGATACGTTGCCGAACCCTTTGGATTTTAAGTCATATTCCCTAAGCAGGGAGATAATTACCACCACTTTTTTCTTTGAAAAGACACGGCTCGCGTGCTCATAGTCGGGAACAAAATAAGCGTTAATTCCGAGGGAGCTGGTAACCGACCGTGTGCTTTTATCTTCTAGGAACTGATAGGCCAGGAGTTTACCAAAGAAGTAAAAAAGAGAAGAGATCGTCAGAGAAATGTGGTTATCACGTTGGTTGTCGGCCAGGTAGTTTATGATTCTGTTGGCTTTCAGGATGTTCTTCCTTGACAGGGCCTTAACCAGCTCAAAGCTGTTGAAATCTTTGCTGATTCCGCTGTTTTCCTCAATGTGCTGGGGAGTGATTTTGGTCTGGCCGGCAGGAAGGGTGATCAGAAGCTTGTCGATCTCACCGGAAACCCTCGCAAGGTCATTTCCCAGATATTCGGTCAGAATCATGGCAGCCCCGGGTTCAATGTGATAACCCTTCTTTTTCAGGTATCCTTCTATCCAGCGGGGAATCTGGTCCTCATAGATCTTTTTGGTGGTCATCACCACCCCGTTCTGCTCAATCGCTTTGTAAAGCTTTTTCCTTTTATCCAGTGAGTCGTTTTTGTAGCAGAGGACGAGAATGGTGGACCGTAACGGGTTCTGGGCGTAGTACTGAAGGTTGTCAATTTTCTGGACACCTTGTGCCTCCTTGACTAAAACCATGTTATACTCAGCGCCCATTGGAAACCGGCGTGCAATATTGTCAACCTGGGTTCCGTCGAGGTCCTTCCCATAGACAATATTGAGGTTGAAAGCCTTTTGACTTTCATCCAGCACCGTCTCCTGCAGAAGATCGGAAACCTGATCGATAAACCAGGGCTCTTCGCCCATCAGGAGATAAATCGGAACAAATTTTCGGTTCCGTATGTCGTTCATTATTTCTTCAAAGGTCATGGGATGCCGGATAAGGTTAGAAGTGGAGATGTTTTACAGAGCGCCCTTGTCCGATTAATTCTTCCATCGCCTTGATACCGAGGTTGAGGTGGTCAGACACATATTTTTTCGAGACTTCCCGGTCACTTTCGGCTGTTTTGACTCCGCTGGAGATCATGGGCTGATCGGAAACCAGGAGCAGTGCACCCGACGGGATTTCATTATAGAATCCTACAATAAATATGGTTGCCGTCTCCATATCGATCGCCATGGAGCGAGTTTTTGCAAGATATTTCTTGAATCGTTCATCATATTCCCAAACTCTTTTGTTGGTGGTATAGACGGTACCGGTATAATAATCAAGACCATAATCACGGATAACCGATGATACGGCGCGCTGAAGCATAAATGCCGGCAAAGCGGGCACTTCCGGCGGGAGATAATCATCGGAAGTTCCTTCACTGCGGATCGCAGCAATGGGCAGGATTAAATCGCCGACCTTGTTCTTCTTTTTCAGGCCCCCGCATTTTCCGAGGAACAGGCAAGCCTTGGGGTGGATGGCGCTCAAGAGGTCCATAATGGTAGCGGCATTGGCAGAGCCCATCCCGAAGTTGATCATGGTAATACCCCCTGCTGAGGTGTTTGGCATGTTAACGTCACGAATCACTTCCGTCCCGTTCATCTCTGCAAACGCCTCCACATACTGATTAAAGTTTGTGAGTATTATGTGCCGGGAAAAGTCCTCCAGCTTTCTGCCCGTATAGCGGGGCAGCCAGTTCTCCACGATTTCCTTTTTGGTTTTCATGAGGCAGTATTGACTAGGATCGGTATCTTAGTGCCTGACTATTTTGCCATGCAGCCGCTAAATTTACCAACTTATTCATTCAATTTAAAATCGACCGGGGGAAGCGACCTGATTTTCGATGAATTCAGGAACCGCTGGGTAGCTTTTACCCCGGAAGAGTGGGTGAGGCAGAATGTTGCACGATACCTGGTGGAAGCACTGGGATACCCATCTTCGCTGATGCTGCTGGAGCAGAAAATCCGAATGAACGGCATGGTCCGGCGGTGCGATATTGTAATCTACAGCCGTTCAGGGACGCCGGTTCTGCTGGTTGAGTGCAAGGCTCCGGACGTTCCGGTCAACCAAAAGGTTTTTGATCAGGTTGCACGGTATAATCTTGTTCTCGGGGTTAAATACCTGCTGGTAACCAATGGCCTCGTCCATTATTGCATCGAATCCGAACCCGGCAGCCAGAAATACAGTTACCTGCCCGACATACCCCTCTATTCCGCCATTGCAGACCAATCTTCATAGGTGACCTGGAGAAACCATTCATCGGTCCATCCTTCGCTACCCCGATTCCATTGCTCCTTCCGGCCTGTAATGCGAAATCCTGCCTTTTGAAACAGGTTCAGACTGATTTGATTGGTTTGGTCAATGGAGCAAAAAAGCTGCCTGAGCATGAGGACTTTGAATGCATACTGGTTCAAAGCGAGGAGCGCATCCAGTGCGTATCCCTTTCCGCGCTGGTCGGGGTCGCCGATCAAAATACCCACACCTGCACGCTGGTGGAAAGGATCATAGTCAAACAGGTCAATCATTCCAACCGGCTTCAGGGACTCAATGGTTTCGATAACCAGCCTCAATTGCCGGGCCTGGAAAATATCGAGGTGAGCCTGCTCCAGATATTGCTTTAACGTATGCCTGGAGAACGGTGTAAAAGTATTGCTGACCTGCCAGTTTAGCGTGTCGTTTTCCCAGCGGTACAGTTGATCCTCATCGGCAGGTTCTATTGCCCTGAGCCTGATGAGCGTGCCTGTGAGTGGTTCCATGATTAGAGTTTTTTTATGGCACCGATTGGTTTCGCAAATGCCTGATTGAACCCCTTCTTTTTTACAACCTGCACTTTTTGAGCGGCCTCTTCCTTAGTGAGGAAGGTTCCGTAGGTATATCTGTAGAATCCGTCCTTGCCCTTGAACTCATGGACAGGGTCCAGACCCTTGAATGATTTCTTGTTCAGCTTATTGCGGGAAGCGGAAAACTGAATGGTCCAGCTGTCGTCGGTCAGGGGTAGTTCCCCGGAAAAGGTTATCCCGGATTCATCGGTTCCGGTTTTGAGTTCTATCCGGATCGATTCCTCCTGAGCGCCAGAACCTGCTCCGCTTTTTATTTGCGACAGGCGGATTCCCCGTGTTACAAATAATGAAGTAAGCTGGTTTACCCTGATGGGGTCAAGTGAGTCCCCCATAGGATCGAGGATTGCAGTCAGGTCCTGGTTTTTTTTCAGCAGGGCTGCCAGCCTCTCAATCTGAATGCGGCTTTGCGGGCCCGGAGCAGTGTCGGATGGGACATAGTAGAGGGAATAGACGCTCTGCAGGTCGGCCGGCAGAAGAACAGGTTTTTCCAGTTGTGATTCTTCAAGGTCTACAGGGATCATGAACTCGTGGTAATACGGAAAGAACCCTTCCTTCTCCACCAGCAATGCGTATTTGTGCCCTTTTCTGACGGTTGAGAAAAGATACCATGCGTTCCGGTCGGTTTGCAGCTTTTCAACGGTCTCCAGTGTTGAACGGTCGATCAGTGAAACCGTGGCTTCGGTAAAAAGTATGCCCTTGTCTACTGAAATAGGTCCGTAGATCATGCAGTTCTCAGGTTTTGGCCGGATTAAACTGATCTGGCTTCGGTAATCCTGCGTGCGAACCGGGATTACCGTCATAATCAGCAGCAGGCCTGTCAGCAGGTATCTCATTTGAAAATTGATTTAATGAGGATGCGGAAGTCCCTTACCACGCTGTAGTCGCGTGCGTAACGGAGGTTGGATTCGAGTTGCGCCATAGCTGTCTGGTCGGAATTTTTTCCAAGTGGTTCCGGAGGAAAGATGCCTTTTTTAATGACAGGAAGATTATAGCCAGCGAGGATTCCGCCGGCATGGTAACCAATCCAGCTGCGGAAGCCTGTGATCACCTGGATGGAATGCCAGATCAGGCGCCAGGGAGCGGGAAGAAAGAACCACATGAGAACAGGAGAAAGGACTAACGCCAGCAGTCCGGTAAAAAGATCAAAGAGCCTTTTCACTCTGCGGTTCTGAGGATCCCCGATGGATTGAATCGGGATTACATACAAATCCCCCGCAGTATTTATGGAATTACTTCCGATAATAGAATCCGTTGAATCAGGAGCAATTTTATATTCTGCCTGAACGGATCCCAGAGTCAGCATGTATCGGATTATTTCGTTGGTGGACAGATCTTTAGCACAAAATATGATCTCATCAATACGGTTTATCCTGATAATCTCCTGGATCTGGGTGAGGTTTCCCAGGTAGGATCCGGTTGAGGGCCGCGCCGGATCAGGGTTAATGTAGCCTGCAATCTGCACGGTCTGGCCGGTGCGGGAAATAAGTCCGCTCACCCTGAGGGTTTCTTCTTCGCCGCCGACAATTGCAATCCTTTTGCGCACTCCAAGATCGATTTTCAGCGGTGAGAAATGGATCAGATGGAGGATCAGCCTCACCAGCATGGAGAAGAGGAGCGCCCAGGCAGAGCCCATGATGATCAGGGCTCTCGAAAAGCGATACGCTTCCGGCAGGAGGGAATAGAGCACCAAAATCAGCGCGGTTCCGTAGAGGTATCCCCGGAAAATTCTGGAAAGCTTGACCGGCTGGTCATACCCTCCGGAGAAAAAAATCGAGAGAAGCCAGATAAGAATATAGGCAGGCACGAAAATCCTAAGGAATTCCGGGGGGTGATGTCCTCCCCCGCTGAATTTGAATGATTCCCACAAGGGATTGATTATCAGGAATCCGGCAAAGGCAAGCGCAGCGTCAGCCAGTGGCATGTAAAACCGGTTGATGATGCGGCGCAGCAGGCTGATCCCGGCCCTGAAGTAGACGGATATCCGGATGAAGACGGAGAAGAGCCGGGCATTGGAACGGGAGAAGTGCCGCGTGGCGAAGATGATCATGGCCTGGTAAAATATCAGGACATAATTAAAACTCCCTTTCTTCGTGCTTTCCCCCTTATAATGGATGATTGCAGTCTCCGGGAAATAATAGTTCAGGTAGCCGGCCAGCTTGATCCGGTAAGAGAGGTCAATATCCTCACCATACATGAAATAGGTTTCATCAAACAGCCCGATTTCATCGAGGACCGATTTTCGGAGCAGCATGAAGGCTCCCGGGAGAATATCGACCGGGTTGATTTCATCGGGGCTCAGGTAACCCAGGTGATACTGTCCGAATTTGTGCGACCGCGGAAAGAGTGCCGATAATCCGAATATCTTGTAAAATGATACCCAGGGGGTAGGGAGAGAACGCTTGGATTCCGGCAGGAATTTTCCTTTGCCGTCGATCATCTTAACACCAAGGGCTCCGGCTTTTGGATTTTCCTCCATAAATGCGAGAACCTTGCGGAAGGTATCTTCCTGTACCACCGTGTCGGGATTCAGTACCAGAATATAGTTTCCGGCTGCCTTCCGCATAGCCTGGTTGTTGGCTTTTGAGAATCCGATGTTTTCCAGGTTTTCAATCAGGATTACCCCGGGAAAGTTTTCCCTGACCATCACACAGGAACCGTCGGCCGAGTTATTGTCAACCACAAAGACTTCCATCGGAATGCCGGCGCCTGCCCTTAAAACCGATTGCAGGCACTGCTCAAGGAAGAACCTGACGTTGTAGCTGACGATGACGACGGAGAGGAGGGGCATGGGCTGGTTGCTGGTTGCTGGTTACTGGTTGCTGGTTGCTGGTTACTGGTTGCTGGTTACTGGTAACTGGTAACTGTTTAAACGTAAAGTCTTTTTACATTATTGCTTCCGCAGTGAGTCCTCAAACAGGGTTCGGTTGAGGAGAGAGCGCCCAAGGGTGATCTCATCGGTATACTCGAGTTCATCGCCGATTGCAACACCACGGGCAAGAGTAGTGATTTTTACCGCAAAGTCCGCCATCTTTCTGTAAATAAAGAAGTTGGTTGCATCTCCCTCCATGGTTGCGCTTAAGGCCAGAATCACTTCTTTGACCTCGCCTGTCGACATCCTTTCGAGCAGGGAATTAATGGTAAGGTTTGCCGGACCGATGCCTTCCATAGGAGAGATGATTCCTCCGAGGACATGGTACAGGCCTGTGAATTGCTGGGTTGCTTCGATGGCCATTACATCGCGGATGTTTTCAACCACGCAGATGAGCGATTGGTTACGGGCATGATTTGAGCATATCGAACACACTTCCGTGTCAGAGATGTTGTGACAAACTTTGCAGTTATGAATCTCATCTCTCAGCTGAACCAGGCTGGATGTTAATGCGTTAACCTCCTCCCTGTCCTGCCTGAGCAGATGCAGAACCAACCGCAGTGCAGTTTTTCGCCCAATGCCCGGAAGCTTGGCAAATTCAAAAACGGCCTTCTCGAGCAAGCGTGAACTATATTTTGAGGGTTCCATCATCGGGCCGGATCTGTGTTTTTTAGTTTTTCGTCAATAGTTCCCAAATGTAACACCGTTGAACCCCATCTGCAATTTTTTGACTTTATTTGCTCTATCAGATTCTTCCTATGACTCCATTCTGGATTGCATTTATTCTGTTGCTCTATTTCAGTGTTCTCCTGATCATTGCCCGGATAACCAGCAAGGGCGCCAATAATGAAAGCTTTTTCATCGGAAACCGGAAATCGCCCTGGTTTGTGGTGGCCATCGGTATGATTGGAGCTTCAATATCAGGGGTTACCTTCATTTCCGTGCCCGGCTGGGTGGTAACCAGTCAGTTTGCCTACATGCAGATGGTGTTAGGCTATATTGCAGGTTATCAGGTGATCATGTGGCTGTTGCTTCCCTTGTATTACAAGCTGAGACTCACCTCCATCTATGGGTATCTCGGTCAGCGTTTTGGGTATTGGTCCTACAAATCCGGGGCAGTTTACTTTTTAATTTCCAGGGTAATAGGTTCTGCAGCCAGGCTGTTTCTTGTTTCTGCGGTGCTGCAGCTGACCCTGTTTGATGCCCTTCATGTTCCTTTTGCCATTAATGTATTGATAACCATTGGCCTGATCTGGCTGTATACTTTTCGCGGAGGGATCCGCACGATCATCTGGACCGACTCTTTACAAGCCCTGCTTTTTATCACGGCGCTGATCCTTACGGTCATTCTTCTGATGCGCGATATGGACCTTGGATGGTCTGGCATGATTGATTCGATTAGGGATTCCGGACTTGGCAAGGTATTCTTCTGGGACGATTTTGCCGGTGACCGCAAGCATTTCATCAAATATTTTCTGGGGGGCATGTTTATCACGATAACCATGACCGGGCTGGATCAGGATATGATGCAAAAAAACCTGAGCTGCAAAACCCTGAAGGATTCTCAAAAGAATATGGCCTGGTTCAGTTTCCTGCTTATTCCGATCAACCTGTTATTTCTGACTCTGGGGGCTCTCCTGATCCTGTTTGCCCGATCCCGGCAGATCGATATTCCCGCGGCTTCTGACCAGTTGTTCCCCATGATTGCTACCCAGGGATACCTGAGTCCGGTTGTTGGGGTAGTCTTTATTATCGGATTGGTTGCTGCAGCTTATTCGAGTGCAGACTCCGCGATGACCGCACTTACCACTTCCATCACCATAGACATACTGAACATGGGAGATGCTCCCGAGGAAAAAACCCGAAAGGTCCGGTACAGGGTTCATGTTATCCTCTCGATAGTTTTTCTGATAATCATTTTGCTATTCAGGGCACTGAACAATAAAAGCATCATCGACACCATATTTACCATTGCTGGCTATACGTATGGACCCCTGCTCGGGTTATTTGTTTTCGGTATGTTCACCCGTCTTAACATAAAGGACCGGGCGGTACCCTTCGTGGTAATCCTTGCCCCGGTCCTTACGTATCTGATCCAGCACTATTCAAGCAAACTGCTCTATGGGTATGTTTTTAGCTTTGAATTGTTGATTATCAATGGATTAATTACCTTTTTTGGCCTCTGGCTTATTCGTCGTCGTTTTTAGACATACTGTAGATTTCGCTGACAATCGGAGCATACCGGTCATACAATACCTTTCGCTTCAGTTTAAGCGTTGGCGATAACTCTCCAGTTGCGGAAGTCCATTCATCAACCACCAGACGGAACCGTTTTACCTGCTCATGTGCCGGCAGTTTTTTATTGATATCGTTGATTTCCTGCTGATACCGTGCGATGATGGCCGGTTTGGTAATCAGTTCGGAATTATCCCGGTAATGAATGCCTTTCTTGGCGCAGTAGTCGTGCAGGAATCGGAAGTTCGGTGAAACGATCGCTGAGGTAAACTTCTGGTTTTCACCAATAATCATGATGTTTTCGATAAAAAAGGATTCCTTGCACTTATTCTCAATTGCCTGCGGGGCGATATACTTGCCTCCGGAGTTTTTGAAAATCTCCTTTTTCCGGTCGGTGATCTTCAAGAATTTTCCCTGGATTAGTTCCCCGATATCCCCGGTATGGAACCAACCGTCGGGATCAATAACCTCACGGGTCATCTCTTCATTCTTATAATAACCCATCATAACAGATGGACCTTTCACCAGGATTTCTCCGTCGGGCGCAATTTTTACTTGCACGCTCCTGACCACCAGCCCCACCGTACCAATCATATTATCAGGGTAGTACCGTTCATTCGCTGAAACCATTGGAGAGGTTTCGGTTAGGCCATAACCTTCCTGGATCGGGATACCGGCAGCCGTAAAAACTCTTGCCAGTCGGGGTTGAAGTGCGGCGCCGCCGGAAATCGCCAGCTTAATATTACCGCCGAGTCCCTCCCGCCATTTTGAGAAAACCAATTTGTTGGCAAGCTTGAGCTGCCATTCATACCAGGCTCCGTTAACCCGGTTATGTTCATACCGCTGTCCCAGGTTAACCGCCCAGAAGAATATCTGCTTCTTAATTCCCTTCAGAGCTTTTCCCTTCGCAATGATTTTATCATACATAACCTCAAAAATCCTGGGGACCGCAACGAAACCCGAAGCATGGAGCTCTTTCAGGTCAGCCGCAATAGTTCCAAGTCCTTCGGCATAATAGAGCCCCCATCCCTGGAGCTGGTATCCGTAATGAACAGTCCGCTCGAAAACATGGCACAGGGGAAGGAAACTGAGCACCTTTTCCGAGTGGTGCATGTCGAGAAGATGGAGTCCGTCGGCCAGATTAGTCTGAATGTTCTTATGGGAAAGCATTACCCCTTTGGATACGCCGGTGGTTCCCGAAGTATAGATTATGGTCAGAAGCTCCTCCGGATCGATCCCTTGTTTAATCTCGATGAGCTTTTCAGCCCACTCTTTCTCATGTTTTTCACCGAGTTCCGCAATCTCTTTCCAGTTCGGAGCACCGGCTACCTCATTGAAAGTGAATATGTTCTCAATATTCGGAGTTTTTACCCCTGCGAATTTTTTGTACAGCAGGGAATCCGACACAATGGCCAGGCGTGCATCGGAGTGGGCAAGAATGTATTGGGTCTCTTCGTCGGTGAGGGTAGGGTAGATCGGAACGTGGACCACCCCAATCTGCATCATGCCCATGTCGAAAAAGTTCCATTCCGGACGGTTGTTGGAGGCTGTGACGATTTTGTCGCCTTTTTTTAGCCCCATTGAGAGCAAGCCGTAGCTGATCATTTTAACCATGCGGGCATATTCTTCGGTTGACCAGGTGACCCATTGGCCGTCAACTTTTGAGGCCAGGGCATCCGGACGAGGATATGTCTCGAGGGCATGATCCAGGATGTCGAAAATTCTGCGTATTTCCATGTTATTTCGATTAGGTTAGTGAAAGACAAGCATTTATTTCTTCAATCTGCCCATGGGAAAAATCGGGCATGTTCACAATTTTCAGATTAGTATCTAACTGGGGGACAGAGCTTGCACCGATGAGGACCGAGGTTACGAAAGGGTGGCTTTTAACCCAGTTCAGGGCAAGTTCTGCAAGAGTCATGTTCCAGGAGCCGGCAAGACGATTCAGTTTTCCGACTGTTTCCAGAACATCGGGTGTAATATGTTCTGATTTAAGGAATCCATGGGGCTTTCCTGCCCTTGAATCTGCAGGGACACCTTTCAGATACCGGTCTGTTAAGAGTCCCTGTGCGAGCGGGGAAAAGGCGATGCATCCTATATTCTTGTCATTCAATATCTTGGACAACCCTTCTTCGGGCTCTCTCCGGAATAATGAATATTTAACCTGATGAATCAGGCAGGGAGTGCCCATGCTTCTCAGGAGTTCTGCTGCCCGTTCGGTTTGTTCAGGGGAGTAGTTGGAAATGCCGGCATAAAGGGCTTTGCCCGACTTAACTGCCGAGGCGAGTGCGCCCATGGTCTCTTCCAGTGGGGTATCCGGGTCAAACCGGTGACTGTAAAAGATATCCACATAGTCGAGGTGAAGCCTTTTAAGGCTCTGGTCGAGGGAAGCCAGGAGGTATTTCCGGGAGCCGAATTCGCCAAAAGGACCGGGCCACATCAGATAGCCTGCTTTTGTGCTGATGATGAGTTCGTCACGCCAGGGTTCCAGGTCTTTTTTCATTATACGGCCGAAATTTAATTCAGCTGATCCTGGAGGCGGGCCGTAATTATTTGCCAGATCAAAATGGATAATACCTGAATCGAAAGCTTTTCGCACAATTTCGCGGCCTGTGTCAAAGGGATCAACGCCACCGAAATTGTGCCATAAACCCAGGGACAGGACAGGGAGTTGCACTCCGCTGGCACCGGAGCGCCGGTAAACCATGTTATCGTAACGGCTTTTTGAAGCAGTAAAATCCATGTACATATACAATTATGTAAAGGTATAAAAGTAACACAGTTCGGTAAATTGACAAATCTTGCGAATAGGGTATTAATTTGTTTGTAAATTGCGGCGGGTTTGCTATAACAATAGGGTGGGCCAGTCGGAGGATGCAGGTTATCGGGTTTGTTCTTCACGCTAAGATTCAAGGAAAGAAGGCTGTCAAAGCTTCTCTTGTACAGCGGTTTGGATCAGAATTCACAACGCGGTTTTATGAGACAACAGGTCCAAGGACTGCTGAGGACTTGAGCGAAGCCGCCTTACGTGACGGTTGTGATTTTATCATTTCAGTGGGTGGTGATGGAACGCTGAATGAAGTGGTTAACGGGTTTCTGCGGGCTGGTGGGAAGTCTAAATTTTCTGCTACTCTGGGAGTTATGCCATTTGGAACGGGCAATGACTTTGCCAGGGGAATAGGCATGCAGCGCTCGCTGGATCAGCTGGAGGAGCTCATTCATCGGAATCAGCCGCGTTTTCTTGATGCGGGCTCACTCTCTTTCACCAGGAAGGATGGCTCCAGTTACATCAGATATTTTGACAACATTGCGGATCTTGGGATCGGAGCGCAGGTTGTTGCACACGTAAACGGTGTTCATCTGCGGAAAAAGATACTTGGAGGTTTCCTGACCTTTTTCCTGTCAGTCCTGTTCGTTTTTGTCACCTACCGGCACAAGAAGGTTCGCGTTCGCTGGGGGGATCAGACGTTTGAGGGGCCAGTTTTAGGCCTGGTGGCTGCGAACGGAAGATATTTCGGCAGCGGTTTCGGCATTGCGCCGGATGCAAAGCTGGATGATGGCCAGTTTGAACTGGTGATTTTTGCCAATGTGAGTGTTATCGATTATATCCGGAATTTTTCAAAGCTTCGAAAAGCCGAGCGGATAGCGCATCCTGAGGTTCACTATTACCGCACCGATCACCTGTGGGTTGAGCCCGATGGTCAGGTAGTGGTGGTTGAAGCCGATGGGGAAATTGAAGGACAAGCACCCCTTGAATACCGGTGCCTGCCCGGCGCCCTTCCTTTTCTTGTTCCCTGAAATTATTTCTTGGCCTCTATGAAGGCCTGTCTGGCCTTCTCCATTGCCCGGTCAAGCCCATTGACATCTTTGCCCCCTGCAGTTGCGAAGAATGGTTGTCCTCCTCCACCTCCCTGCATTTCCCTGGCGCTTTCACGGATGATAGCCCCGGCATTGAGTCCGGATGAGGCGACGAGCTCATCGGAAATCATAATGGTGAGATTGGGCTTGCCATCCAGAACGGCACCCATTACGAGGTATAGCTTGCTTATTTCACCTTTTAACTGATAGGCAAGATCTTTGATCTGCGCGGCATCCGTGAGCGGGATCCTCACGCACAGCAGGTTAGCGTCAGGATAAGGGTTGACTTGCTGCTTCAGGGAGTCTTTTAGCTGCCTGATATTTTCCTTTTCGTATTGTTCAACTTTTTTGCGGAGGAGATGATTCTCTTCCATGAGCTGTGACACCGATTCTGTAACCGGGGCTCCGGGTTTGAGCATGCCTGTGAGCTCCCTAAGAATTTTCGCCTGGCTTCTGGCATCTGCCTCTGCCCGAACACCCGTACAGCCTTCAATTCGACGAATGCCTGCCGCGATACTGCTTTCGCTCAGGATTCGGAAAAGCCCTATCCTGCCCGTGGAGGAAATGTGGGTGCCTCCGCACAACTCAACCGATTCCCCGAACCGGATTACCCGCACCTGATCACCGTATTTTTCTCCAAAAAGTGCCATAGCCCCTGATTTTCGGGCTTCTGACATCGGAACATTCCGTTTCTCATCAAGCATAAAATCTTCACGGATGAGCCGGTTGACCATCCTCTCCACGGCTTCGGTTTCTTCTTCTGAAAGCTTTTGAAAATGAGAGAAGTCAAATCTGAAATACTCCGGATTTACCAGTGAGCCTTTCTGCTCCACGTGAGTTCCAAGCACAGATCGGAGTGCAAAATGAAGAAGGTGGGTGGCGGAATGGTTCCGCATGGTATCAAATCGCTGTTCCTCATCCACTGTGGAGATAAAGGTTGCAGACGGATCCACGGGAAGCTTGTCTGTTATGTGAACGGTAAGGTTGTTTTCCTTTCTTGTGTCCTGTATCCTGATGATTTCACCGTTACCCGACAGGGTGCCTGTATCGCCCACCTGGCCGCCGCTTTCTGCATAAAACGGGGTTTTGTCGAGAACGAGTTGGTAAAAGGTGCTCTTTTGTGTCTTGATCTGGCGATACCGTATGATTTTGCTTTCGGAAGTCAGGGAATCGTACCCTGTAAATTCCGGATTCCGGTTGTCAGTCAGGATTACCCAGTCATCCGTTTCCTGTCCGGCGGCCTTGCGCGACCTGCTTTTCTGCAATGCCATTTCCTGGTGAAACCCGTCAAGGTCCACAGTCATGCCATTTTCCGACAATATCAGCTGAGTAAGATCAAGCGGGAACCCGAAGGTGTCATACAGTTCAAAGGCAGCTTTCCCGCTAACGGGGAAATCCTTGCCGGGATGCTGGGAAATGAGTTCATCAAGGCGTGCAATTCCGGTTTCCAGTGTCCGCAGAAATGCATTCTCCTCTTCACTTATAACCTTTGCAATAAGCTGTGCCTGGCTGACCAATTCAGGGAAAGCCTCACCCATTTCTGATGTGAGGACAGGGATCAGCTCGGCCATGAAGGAATGCTTCCGGTTCAGGAAAGTAAATCCATAGCGGACAGCGCGCCTCAGAATGCGCCGTATCACGTATCCTGCGCCCGTATTGGATGGAAGCTGTCCATCAGCAATAGAAAAAGCAATGGCACGGATATGATCTGCAATAACCCGCATGGCAATGTCGGTTTTTTCTCCGCTGCCATAGGGAATTCCAGTCATGCCGCTGATCTTTTGGATTACGGGCTGAAAAATATCCGTGTCATAATTGGACTGCTTGCCCTGCAAGGCCATGGTGAGCCTTTCAAATCCCATCCCAGTGTCGACATGTCTTTGCGGCAGCATTTCAAGAGAGCCGTCGGCCTTCCGGTTGTACTGAATGAAAACAAGGTTCCAGATTTCAATGACCTGCGGGTGGCTTTTGTTGACCAGCTCCCTGCCGGGAATCCGGGCTCTCTCTTCATCGGAACGGATATCTACATGGATCTCAGAACAGGGGCCGCACGGACCGGTATCGCCCATTTCCCAGAAATTGTCTTTTTTGGATCCTTCCAGAATGTGGTCTTTGGCCAGATATTTTTCCCAGAGTTTATAAGCTTCATCGTCGCGATCAATTGATTCTTTGCTGTCACCCTCAAAGATAGTGGCGTAAAGCCTTTCCTTCGGGATCTCCATCCAGCCTGCCAGGAATTCCCATGCCCAGTCGATGGCTTCGGATTTGAAATAGTCACCAAATGACCAGTTCCCCAACATTTCAAACATGGTGTGGTGATAGGTGTCATGACCAACCTCCTCCAGGTCGTTGTGCTTGCCGGAAACCCTGAGGCATTTCTGTGAATTGGCAATCCTCAGGGAGGATGGGACACGGGTTCCCAGAAAGTAATCCTTGAACTGATTCATTCCTGCATTGGTAAACATCAGGGTGGGATCATCCTTAACTACCATTGGGGCAGAGGAAACAATCGTGTGTCCTTTGGTCTCGAAAAAATCCTTGAATTTCTGGCGTATTATTTTGGAATTCATCCGTTTTGTCTTATATTACTCGTTCCTAAAAGTGTTGCAAAGTTAGATTATTTCAATAATTTTGCGCCACTTGCAGGGAAGGTGGAACTGAATTCAGTATTGGCGCATGGCAAAAACCAAGTATCGTTTTAATCCCGAATCACTTTCTTTTGATTTGATCAGGCTCACGATCGGTCAGAAAATGTTTCGTGTTCTGGCTTATCTTATCTCAACCCTGTTTGTTGGCGGCGGATTGCTGCTTATCATTTCAATGTTCTGGGACCTTCCCAAAGAGCGGATTCTGAAAAGGGAACTGGACTTTCTGAAAACCCAGTATGAGCTGACCAATAAGAAAATGGAGCAGGCACAAACGGTGCTCGCCGAGCTTCAGAATCGGGATGATAACATTTACAGGGTTATCTTTGAGGCAGATCCGGTTCCGTCGTCAGTCAGAAACGCTGGTTTTGGCGGAGTTAACCGTTATGCCGACCTTGAAGGCTACAGTAATACAACCATTGTCAAGGAAACAACGAAAAAGCTGGATGAAATCATGAACAAGTTATATGTTCAGTCAAAATCCTATGATCTGCTTTTTGAACTGGGAAAAGACAAGCAAAAAATGCTGACTGCCATTCCCAGTATTATTCCGATGGAAAGGTACACACGAGTGGGATCATTCTTTTCCAGCAGCCGCTTGCACCCGATACTCAAGGTTTACCGGCCGCATAATGGAGTGGACTTTACCGCGCCGGTTGGTACAAAAGTCAGGGCAGCAGGTGACGGAACCGTTGTGGAGGTTAATCCTGTCAAAGGGTACTCTGGCTATGGCATTACCATCACCATAAATCACGGATATTCCTACGAGACTTTTTATGCCCATCTGAGCCGTACCCTGGTTCGTGTGGGTGAACAGGTCAAACGAGGACAAATAATTGCCGACAGCGGGAATTCAGGGTTGTCCATCGCCCCGCACCTCCATTTCGAAATCAGAAGAAACGGCGTTCATGTGGACCCGATAAATTATCTTTTTACTGATATTACCCCCCTGGAATACCAAAAACTGATCGAAATGTCCAAACTGGGTGGTCAGTCACTCGATTAATTCTACTGCCTTGCCATTTAAAGATCCAAAAGTCGAGAAGTTTTACTATTCAATCGGTGAGGTTGCCGAAATGCTTCAGGTTAATCCCTCGCTGATCCGTTACTGGGAGAGCCAGTTCGACATAATCAAGCCGAAGAAGACCGCTGGCGGCAAGAGGCACTATACCCTTAAGGATATTGAACAGATACATCTTGTATATCATCTTGTCAAAGAGAAGGGCATGACTCTTACAGGTGCACAGCAGAAGCTCAAAAACAACCGTACTGACACCGACCATACTCACGAAATTGTAAAAAAGCTTCAGCAAATCCGTGAATTTCTCACTGGTTTGCATGATGAGCTTTAATGCCCGATGGTTAGATTAAAGAATATTATCGATGTCCTGAATGAATGGGCCCCGCCGGGCCTGCAGGAGGCTTATGACAATTCCGGCCTGATTGCCGGGAATCCTGATCAGCAGATAACCGGTGCCCTGATTTGTATTGATGTTACAGAAGCGGTTGTGGATGAGGCGATTCGTTTGAAATACAACCTGATTATAAGTCACCATCCTCCTGTATTCACCGGGCTGAAAAGATTTACCGGGGCAAGCCTTTCGGAACGGGTCCTGATGTTGTCTGTTAAACATGATGTTGCACTTTTTGCCATACATACCAACCTGGATTCAGTTTCCGGCGGGGTAAGCGGGCTATTGGCCGGCAAGCTCGGCCTCATCAATACTTCCATTCTGGTTCCCAGAAGCGATCAGCTTAGGAAGCTGGTCTGCTTTATCCCGCCGGATTATGCCGGGAGGGTTGCTGATGCAGTTTTCAAGGCTGGTGCCGGGTCGATTGGCAAGTATGACGAATGCTCATTCCAGGGCCAGGGATCCGGAACTTTCAGAGCCGGCCCCGGAACGAACCCTTTCTTGGGAATACCGGGAGAGCCCAGCCGCGAAGCTGAGATCCGTTTTGAGACGGTTGTTCCGGAACATCTGGCCGGTTCCGTAGTGAGGGCAATGAAAGAGGCTCATCCTTACGAAGAAGCGGCGTATGATCTCTATCCCCTGATCAATGAAAATCCTGTGTTGGGTTTCGGCATTCTTGGCGAGCTTCCGACTCCTGAAAATGCGGATGCTTTTCTTACAAGGGTAAAGTCGGTTCTGGGGCTTCCCCTGATCCGGCATTCGAAATTTACCGGCACCGGTATCCACCGCGTTGCCGTCTGCGGCGGTAGCGGAAGCAGCTTCATTTCCCGCGCTGTAAAGGAGGGGTGCGACTGCTATCTGACTGCTGACATCAAATATCACGATTGGTTCGATGTTCCCGAAACCCTTATGCTTGCAGACATCGGACACTATGAAAGTGAACAATTTGCAATGATTGGGATATGCGATTCTCTTAACGAAAAATTACCTAAATTTGCGGTTCGTTTAACTGAGGTTAACACCAACCCGATTAACTATTTCTAGAGTATATGACAGCACAAAAAAGCGGCGCCAGGGAACAGAGCTCAAATGTTGAGGAAAGATTGAAGGATATATTTGAACTTCAGCAGGTTGACTCTGAAATCGACAAGATAAAAACCCTGCGGGGCGAGCTTCCTTTGGAAGTTCAGGATCTTGAGGACGAACTGGCAGGGCTGGAAACCCGAATCCATAATTTCGAAGATGAGATTAAGGAGCTTGAACATGCGGTATCCAAAAAAAAGGTGGAGATTACCGATGCACAGGCACTGATTAAGAAATACGAAACCCAGCAGAATAACGTCCGGAATAACCGGGAGTTTGATTCATTGTCGAAAGAGATTGAATTTCAGTCGCTTGAAATCCAGCTCTGCGAAAAGAGAATCAAGGAATTTTCTGTCAGGCTGCAGGAGAAACAAACCCTGGTTGGCGATGCCCGCACCATTTTTGACGAGCGCAAGCGTGACCTCGATGCCAAGAAAAGAGAACTTGACGAGATTATTTCCGAAACCCAGATTGAAGAACAGAATCTGCATAACAGGTCGAAGGAATTAGGCGAACGGATCGACGAAAGGCTTCATACAGCTTACAAGCGGATCCG
Organism: uncultured Porphyromonadaceae bacterium; assembly: GCA_964416825.1. GTDB lineage: Bacteria > Bacteroidota > Bacteroidia > Bacteroidales > UBA12481 > UBA12481. The sequence continues at coordinate 21,945 of CAYQFT010000007.1, read as the reverse complement.
CAAGAATGCACGGAACGGTTTAGCGGTCGTTTCGGTGCAGCGCGATGCCTGCGGGGGATGCTTCAACCGCATTCCGCCTCAGAGGCAGCTTGACATCCGCTCCAGAAAGAAAATCATTGTTTGTGAATATTGCGGCCGTATCCTGGTGGATCCCGAAATAGCCGGGGTTGAGGAAGCAGCCATTTAGGCATTACCGATATAATAAAAAAGGCAATAGTTTTTAACTATTGCCTTTTTTATTATCCTGGTATAAGGTATTCCCTGCTATGCTTATTCAGCTTACCAGCTTCCGCCTGCACCGCCTCCGCCAAAACTGCCTCCGCCTCCGCCGCCAAATCCGCCGCCGAATCCACCGCCCGAAGAGAATCCGCCAAATGAGCCCCGGTTTCCGGAACCCATCATGCCCAGAAGAAGCCAGAACGGAAGATTGCTCCCGCCGAAGGACTGCCGGCCGTTCCTTTTAGAGCGGCCTCCAAAAAGCATGGATATGATGGCAATCGCGATGATCAATCCGAAAATGGATCCCTTCTTTTTGGTGTCCTGCGGTTTTGCCTGCTGCAGATAGTTCTCTGCCGTAAACTCTCCCGCCGTAATCTTCATAATCGCATCGGTTGCAACATTGATGCCTCCATAATTATCCCCTTGCCTGAACCGGGGAATCACCTCCAGGTCAACAATCTGATTAGCCTGAGCATCGGTAAGCACCGCTTCAAGGCCGTAACCTACCGCGATGAATACTTCTCCCTTTTCCTCCGGGGTCTTGGGCTTGATGAGGATCATCACCCCGTTGTTCTTGCCTGCCTGCCCTACCTTCCATTTTTCAGCGAGGCGGGTTGTGTAGTCCGATGGGTCATACCCGTTAAGGCTCTTCACCGTGGCAACAAATATCTGTGTCGATGTCCTATTGTTAAAGTCCAGTAATTTCTGTTCCAGCCGCGCTGCATCACCCTTGTCGAAGAACCCGGCAAAATCATTAACCAACCGCGGAGGCTGCATGGGCTCAGGAAAATCCTGCGCGAAAGAGAGCGACGAAAAGGCCACTAAAATCAGGCTTAAAGCCAGTAGTTTTCTCATTTCAGCTTGTTTTATTTCCCGTAGGAGATTTCATTTGACAGTTCATTTTCATCATTGCTCTGGTATGGGAAATGTTCCTTAAGTTTCTCACCCGATAGCGTAATACCGGCTACCAGACCATCAGCAAACCTTCCTTCGCGAAATTCACCGGCCATCTTTTCTTTAATCAGGTCCCAGAATCCTTCCGGTACCTTCAGATTGATTCCCGCATCCCCGATAATGGCGAACTGCCGGTTTTTGAGAGCCAGGTAAATGAGGACTCCGTTGCGCTGCTCTGTCTCATGCATCTTCAATTTCTTGAAAATGAAGCTGGCCTGATCCAGAACCTCACCTCGGAATGTATCTTCCACATGAACCCTGATCTCCCCCGAGGTATTATGCTCTGCTTCGGCAATGGCATTTGATATTGCCAGCTTTTCAGCTGCCGAGAAGAAGTTTCTTACATTCATCCGTTTAGAATTTTACTTCCGGAGCTTTTTCAGTTCCTTCGGCCGCCTCGAAATAGGGCTTCTTGTCAAAATTGAACAATCCGGCCCAGATGTTTCTTGGGAAAACCCTGATAAACGTGTTGTAGTCCCGGGCAATCTCATTGAATTTCCGTCTTTCCGTGTTGATTCGGTTTTCTGTGCCTTCAAGCTGAGCCTGGAGGTCGAGGAAATTCTGATTTGCTTTCAGGACAGGATACTGCTCAACCACGACCATCAACCGGGCGAGTGCTCCGCCAAGTCCCGACTGGGCATCCTGGAACTGCTTCATGGATTCGGCATTCAGGTTTTCTGGGTTGATCTGCATAGAGCTGGCTTTCGAACGGGCTTCGGTAACCTGGGTGAGGGTTGTTTGTTCAAAATCGGCAGCTCCTTTTACGGTGTTAACCAGGTTTGGTATCAGGTCGGCCCTGCGCTGGTATGAATTTTCTACGTTTGACCATTGTTCCCCTACCTTTTCGCTTTTGGTGACCATTCCATTATAGCCCCTGAATGCGGAGAGTGCCAATAGACCAGCGATAACAATTAAAACAATAATCCAAAGATTTCGTCTTTTTCTCATGACTTTTTAATTTTTAATTGATTTCCTGATCAAATTTCATTCCACTAATTAACTGTTTAATTCGCTTACTGTAATTTGTTTAATGGAAAATCCAGTTGAAAAAAAGCGCTGGTGTTTGATAAACTTACAGGGGCGAGAGGGTTTAAACCTTTTAATTACTATATTTTTGATGTAAAATAACAATATTCTGCCATGAAGAAAGCGGCTTTTCAACCAGTAACAAGAATGACGGTAATGCTAACTGTCATTTTAGCAGGTTTGCTGTTATCAGGTGTAGCAAATGCCCAATCTAATCAGGCCGTTATCACCGCCTTTAATTTCAATTTGCCGTGGACGTTCTCTGAAAGAATTTCTGTGGTAGATAATCTGAACTCAACGATACAGGTGCCGGTTTATAACACAGCCAATCTTAACAGCGTTGCAGCGGTTTTCACTGCTTCGCCTGGTGCAACCGTACGCATCGGTGGAGTGGCTCAGACCAGCGGGATCAGTTTGTACAATTACTCATCTCCTGTTACCCTGACTGTAGTCAGCCAGGATTTGACGGTCACACGCACTTATGTCGTCTCCATTGTGCGGAATGCCATCAGCAGCCAGAAAGAAATGCTGGAGTTCACCTTTGGCGGTGTTGTTGGAGTTACCAGCAGCATCAACTCAGATTATACCATTATTGTAACTGTTCCCTATTCTACAGATCTCACTAACCTGGTTGCTTCGTTCAGGTCATCACCCGTAACAACGGTTACAGTTGCCGGACTTCCGCAGGTATCCGGAGTTACGGTGAATAATTTTTCAACTACGGTTCCCTACACGGTTACTGCTGAGAATAGTTCTTACCGGATCTTTTATGTTACCGTGCAAAGAGCTACTGCCAGGCCGGAGAATATACTTACTTCTTTTGAGTTCAGGTCTTTGGAACCCGATATTATTGGTGTGATTGATCAGGCAACCCGCAAAGTTACCCTGACAGTACCTTTTTCAACCAACCTGACCGGTTTGGTCCCCCATTTTTCCAGCTCAGCACTATCAACCGTGTGGGTTGGTGCAACCCAGCAGATCAGCGGAGTTACTTCAAATAACTTCAACAGTCCTGTTATTTACACAGTCAAGGCCGAAAACGGCACTCCGCTTGATTATGAGGTTACGGTTTTAAAAGCTGTCCCCAGCAGCAGTTGTGATCTGACCACCTTTGCAATAACCAGTCTGACGCCTCCTGTTGCAGGCATTATCAACCAAACGGCAGAGCCAAAAACAGTCAATCTGACAGTGCCTTATGGTACAAACCTGACCAATTTGGTTGCCAGCTATACTGCATCACCCAATTCCACAGTTTCAGTTGCCGGTGTGGTGCAAACCAATGGAGTTACTGCGAATAATTTCACCACAGATCTTACTTTCAGAATCCTAGCTGAGAATGGTACGACATTCAAGGACTACCTCGTTCATGTTTCGGTGACACCGCCCAGCTCTGGGAAGTCTATTTTTGCCTTTAATTTTGAATCCGGATTTAGTCCCCGTATCGTTGGAGTCATCAATGGCACCAATATTAACCTTATTGTACCCTATGGTACCGACGTCACAGCCTTGGTTGCCAGTTTTATAAGCAGTCCTCTTTCCGC
>CAYQFT010000007.1:7769-18195 GCA_964416825.1 uncultured Porphyromonadaceae bacterium | reverse complement strand
CGCTGTTTTTGTAGGCGCAACCCCGCAGGTCAGTGGTGTTACTGCGAATAACTTCACAACACCCCAAACCTACAGGGTTGTTGCCGAAGATGGAACTACACAGAATTATGTGGTTACGGTAAATCCAGTGCCTGCGAGCAGGGCAAACACTATACTGACCTTCAGGTTTGATGCATTTAACCCCGATGTGATCGGTACAATCAGCGGCACCAGCATTAATCTTGTTGTTCCCTTTTCAACTAATGTGACTGCATTGGTGGCCACTTTTACCCAGTCGGAATATGCAACGGTATGGGTTAACGGACTACAGCAGACTAGTGGAGTGACCCCCAATAATTTTACATCACCGGTTTTGTACCGTTGCAAGGCTCAGGATGGGTCAGAAGAGCTGTACACCGTTACCGTGAGCAGAGCTGCCATCAGTAAGGCCTGTGATATTCTGGATTTCCGGTTTAACGGAATGAATCCAGCGGCTATAGGGATTGTCAATGTCACGAGTCAGACCGTCGATTTGCTGGTTCCCAATTCCACGGATGTAACCCATCTTGTTGCCACTTTTGTCACATCCCCTTTGTCCAGCGTAGAAGTTTTGGGAGTAAGCCAAATCAGCGGTGTGTCCCAGAATAATTTTACGACAAATATCATTTATCGAGTGATTGCTGAAGATCCCGCATATGTTAAAAACTGGACAATCAGGGTAATAAAGGCGCCGGCGAATGCCATCAAGCGACTCCTGAGTTTTCAGTTTAACGGCCTGACTCCTCCGGTTTCGGGTGAGATAGATGAAACGGCGAAAACCGTTGCGGTCACCTTACCGTACGGAACAAATGTAACGGCTCTGGTTGCCACTTTTACGCACAATCCCCTGTCGAGCGTATTTGTTGGTACCACTGCACAGGTCAGCGGGGTTACTGCCAATAATTTTACTTCACCCGTTGTTTATAAGGTAGTTGCTGAGGACGGCTCATTTCAGAATTATGTGGTGACTGTAACCATTTATGAAATGGTAAAACAGTTCCTGGAATTTGAAATTTCCGGAACCGTTCTAATTGCCGGCGTTATACGGAATTATAACTCTGATGTTACGATTAATAATACAACAAGAACAATAGCGGTTTCAGCGCCATTTTCGGCCGATCGCAGAACCATGGTGCCAAGATTCACATTGACGGACGGAGTGTCTGCCTTTGTCCTCACCACACTTCAAACCTCCGGGGTTTCAGTGAATGACTTTACCAATGTGATTACCTATATCCTCCTTGCCACTGACGGCTCCATTACAACCTATCAGATTGCCGTTACGAACAGGCCGGTTGAGTCGCAAAAGAGAATGGTATCGTTTGCGTTTTTAAGTGTCAACCCACCAATTAATTGCGCCATCGACGACGAAAAGAGGACCATAACCGGCCTGGCACCTTTTGGAACGGATCTTTCTGCTCTTGTCGCCACTTTTGAAACCTATTCCGGCCTGACACATATAAAGGTTCGGACTACCTTGCAGGTTAGCGGAGTAACTCCGAATAACTTTTATAATCCAGTCAATTACACGATGATTGCCGAAGACGGCTCCATGATGGATTATGTTGCAACCATTACCGTCGAACCTGGCAGCCCGAATAAGGATATAACCTTTTTTGGTTTTGATAACCTGAATCCTCCAGTGATTTGCGAGATCAATCAGGAAACCCGACTGATTACAGGGAGTGTCCCCCCAAGAACTTCACGATCAGACCTTGTTGCCTTCTTTAACCATTCTCCTTTGTCAACTGTCTTAATTCCCGGTTCAGGAACCCAGTTGAGCGGAATAAATGTCAACGATTTCAGCACTCCTGTTTTCTATGAGGTTGTTGCTCAGGATGGAAGCCGAAAGATATACACCGTGGTAATTTCTGAAGATATGGATGTTACACCGCCGGACGTTTTTAATGCGTCACAGCAGGTAACCAACCTAATGGGGGATTATGTTTTACTCCAAAGCAGTGAGTCAACCGGAAAGGTTTATCTGGTTCTGAACACAGCGGCCCAGAACACTGTGGCTGATCTGGAATACGCAGTCGTGACAGGACAAGGCCGCAGTGCATGGGTTACAGAGGCTTATGGAGACATCTGGATTGAAACCTTTAATATGTTAGCAGGTGTGTACTCTACTTATGCTGTTGACGATGCAGGCAATATGTCGCAAAAGGGTACAAATGAAATAACCATAATTGACACCACTCCACCCGAAGTAGGCGTTGCTGCGCAAACGATCTCAAATGCGATAAATCATTGGGTTACGGTGGTAAGTTCTGAATCTTCCGGAACGGTTTATCTGGTGAGAGAGGGTGTTCCTCAGGAATCAAAGACTCAGCTTGATGCTGCAGTGGCAGCCAAAAGAGGAGCAAAAGGAGTGGTACAGGGATCCAATGTCCCGGTTTCCCTTAGTGTTCATGAACTTTCGCCGGGCAATTACCATGCTTATGCCATGGACGACCAGGAGACCTTGTCGAGTCCAAGTGCGAACGTTGTAGTTATTACCCAGGCCAGCACCCTGAAATCAATCCTTGCATACAGTTTTCTCGGAATCGGACAGGTAGCAACCGGACAGATATCAGGAACCAACATTGTTGTAAGGGTTCCAGTAGGCACAGATGTTAACGCTCTAGTCGGTGCGTTTACCCTCTCGCCATTGTCTAAAGCCTACGTCGGTCTTATCGAGCAGATCAGCGGCGTTACCCCAAACAATTTCTTGTCACCGGTTGTTTATACTGTGGAAGCGGAAGATGGTACCACACTCGATTATACTGTCACGGTATCCTACAATTCCGGAATCAATGAAACGGACTGGCTGTCGTCAGTGAGGGCCTATCCGAATCCATTTGCCGATCGACTGACGATTGATATGGAGCAGCCAGCTGACCGTATTCAGATCACTAATTCCCTGGGCCAGATGACGTTAGATTTGCGAAATGTGGACCGGCAATCCATTGAAATACAGACGGGAACATGGAATAGAGGAGTCTATTTCGTAAAATATTTCCGAAATGACAAGTATATCGGTGTGCAGCGGGTGATACGCGAATAAAAAAACATTGCGTTAAATAGCGGAATGGAATTCCTGCCAACTTGCTCAGACTCATCCATATTATGGAATGAGCAGGTGAAAAATAGCGGGGATTATTAATAAAGAACAGCTGGCAGCAGGACTCTAACCCTTATTTTACGCTATTTTTGTGCAAAATAACCAAAATTCCACCATGAAGAAATCAGCTTTTCTTCCCGTTAAAAAATTGGCAGTACTTGTAGCTGTCATTTTAGCAGGCATTTTTTCTCCTGTTGTCCTGAATGCTCAGGCTTCTTCAGAAAAGCAGCTGCTAACCTTTTCGTTCGCCGGCATATCTGGTGCAACGGGCGTAATTAATCATACTACCTATACCGTAGCAGTTACAGTGCCGTTTTCTACGGATCTGACTGCATTGGTTGCCACTTTTACAAGTTCAACCAGTTCAACCGTCAGCGTGGGTAGTACTCCTCAGGTAAGCGGGACTACTCCCAATAATTTTACGGCCCCTGTGGTTTATACAGTCATTGCTCAAAACCTCTCTACCCGGAATTACACGGTTACAGTGACTAAGGCTGCAGCCCGAACCGAAAAGGTACTTACAGCCTTTGAATTTCAGGCATTCACTCATGATATTATCGGCACTATTAATCAGACCAACCATACTGTCGCAGTGACGGTGCCTTTTTCAACGGACTTGACAACGCTTGTAGCAAATTTCACCATTTCAACGCTTGCTACCTTGAAAATTGGTACAGTGGTTCAGGTGAGCGGAACCACCCCGAATAATTTTACTTCATCGGTTACCTATACAGTCGTTGCGGAAGATGGTTCTACTCAAAATTATGAAGTTACGGTTACTAAATCTGCCGCGAGCGCACAGCGTGACATTACCGCCTTCAGCTTTGCCGGATTAACACCGGTGGTCAATGGGACTATTGATCAGGTTGCCCTTACAATAAATCTCACGGTTCCTTTTGCAACCAACCTGGCAACCCTGGTAGCCACCTTCACCAATTCTCCCTATTCAGCAGTTACTATTGCCACGGTTCCCCAGGTGAGCGGCACTACGGCTAATGATTTTACAACTGACAAAGTTTACCGTGTGACCGCAGAAAGCGGTGCAACCAAGGATTACACAGTCCATGTGACTAAATTGGCAGCAAGCACAGCTAACCAGATACTGACCTTTAGTTTTGCAGCACTGACACCGGTGGTAACCGGAACCGTTAATCAGACCAATAAAACTATAGCTCTGACGGTTCCATTTGCCACTAATGTGACCAATCTCGTGGCAACATTTACAAAAAGCGCCCTTTCCAATGTTTTTATCGGGGCAACCCCTCAGGTTAGCGGAACGACTGCCAACGATTTTACTTCCCCGGTGGTTTACAAATGCGTTGCCGAGGACGGCTCAATTGAAAACTATACGGTTACGGTTTCAAAGGTTCCGGCCAGCACAGCCAATCAGATTTTAACATTCAGCTTCGCAGGTTTAAATCCGGCCGTTGTCGGAGTAATCAATCAGTCCACAAAAACTGTTGCTCTGACGGTTCCTTTTTCCGCCAATGTGACAAACCTTGTTGCAACCTTCACCAGCAGTCCGCTTTCTACCCTGTGGATCGGAGGTACCCAACAGGTTACCGGCACTACTGCTAACGATTATACAGCTCCGGTCGTATACAAGTGTCGTGCTGAAGATGGTTCAGAAGAGCTTTACACTGTAACGGTTACTAAGGCTGCAGCAAGTTCCGCCAAAGCACTCATTACTTTCAGCTTTAATGGGCTAACTCCTCCTGTGGTTGGTACTGTCAATGAAGTGACTAAGACAGTGGTTGTTACTGTTCCAAATTCTACCAATGTGACCGCGCTGGTGGCAACCTTTTCGACCTCCCCCCTGACCACTGTCAATATTGGAGGTATCGCCCAGGTCAGCGGAACCACCCCAAATAATTTTACCGCAGCAGTGACGTATACCGTTGTAGCTGAAAATGCAACCACACAGAATTATGTGGTAACGGTAACCAAAGCAGCAGCAAGCGCAGCCAAGCAGCTTCTTACCTTCCAGTTTGCCGGTCTCGCACCCGCTGTCGTTGGTGTTATTAATGAAACCGCCAAGACAGTAGCGCTGACGGTTCCCTATGGAACGGTTTTAACAGGGCTTGTAGCCACCTTTACCACCAGTCCGCAATCAACGGTTACTGTAGCTGGTGCACCTCAGACCAGCGGAACCACAGCCAATAATTTTACAGCAGCGGTTACTTATACGGTTGTTGCAGAAGATGCTACAACCCAAGCCTATGTTGTTACGGTCAGCGTTACTCCGATAAGTTCAGCCAAGGCCATTACCGCCTTCAGTTTTGCCGGATTAACGCCGGCTGTAGTTGGGGTTATTAATGAATCGGCTAAAACCATAGCCCTGACGGTTCCTTATGGCACCAATGTCACGGCGCTGGTTGCAACTTTTGTGGCAAGCCCTTTCGCAACTGTCAAGGTGGCAACAAACCCTCAAACGAGTGCAACTACCCCGAACAACTTCACCACTCCGGTTGCTTATGATGTTTTTGCCCAGGATGGAACTTCAGTAACCTACATTGTGACAGTGACAATTTATGAGATGCCGAAGCGATTCCTTTCCTTTGGTATTTCAGGTTCGGTTGTCATAGCTGGCACAACATTGAATTATACCTCAAACGGAACCATTAATGAGACCAACAGGACCATCCAGGTCAATGTGCCGTTCTCAGCCAACCGCAGCAGCCTGAAGCCATCTTTTACACTAACCGCCGGAACCACGGCATATATTGGAACAGTCCTTCAGGTATCCGGGACAACTGCAAATGACTTTACCGCTGTTCTGACCTATGTTTTGCTTGCGACAGACGGATCCACCACAACCTACCAGGTTACAGTTGCCAGCAATCCGATTGAATCGGCCAAGCAGATTGTGACTTTTGCCTTCGGCGGCCTGAATCCGGTAGTCACCTGCACGGTTAATGAGACATTGAAAACAATAACAAGGGTTCTTCCTCTTGGAACAGACAGGTCTGCACTCATTGATACATACCAGACCTCATCATCCCTGACACAGGTAAAAGTTGGAACTACTACACAGGTCAATGGTGTAACGCCCAACAATTTTACTAATCCCGTTACCTATACGGTTATCGCCGAAAATGGTACAATGGTTGATTATACGGCCACAATTACGGTCGATCTGGGCAGCTCTGCAAAAGACATCACCTATTTTGCTTTTGAAGATCTGAATCCTGATGTTGTATGCTCGATTAGTCAGACCACCCAGATCATAAGTGGAACGGTTCCGAACGCGACCAACCGTGCAGCACTTCGCGCTTTCTATACCAGCTCACCATTGTCATCGGTACGGGTTCAGGGCCAGGGACTGCAGCAAAGCGGCATAACCATTAATGACTTCCGTACACCGATCGTTTATGAGGTTACCGCCCAGGATGGCACGATCAGGAATTATACGGTTACGATCTTTGAAACGGCTGATACTACGAAGCCGGTCGTAACAAATACGGCTCAGGCTGTTTCAAACCTCGCCGGCCAGTTCGTTTTGCTGCGTAGTAATGAAGCAACCGGTAAGGTTTTTATCATCCGGAATACTGCCACTCAAACCACAGTGGCAGATCTGGAAGCTGCCGTTACTGCCGGCGCCGGCAGGTCTGCCTTCGTGACAGCTGCCAATGCAGATATCCCGATCTCCACGTTTAACCTGACAGACGGGACTTACAATACCTATGCAATTGATGCTGCCGGCAACAAATCCCTGAGGGGTGCCAATCAGATTACCATTCTTGACCGGACTGCTCCGCAGGTTTCTGTCGCAGCACAGACGATTTCAAATGCAATGAACCGCAAAGTAGATGTAACCTGCTCTGAGAATAATGGTTTTGTTTACTTAATACAGGAAGGCGTTCCACAGCTTTCAAAATCACAGCTGGACGCGGCTGTTGTGGCTAAAAGGGGTGTCCGCGGTCTTGTTTTGACTGCTAATGTGCCAGTAGCCCTGAGTGTGTTTGAACTCCTGCCTGGCAATTACCATGCTTATGCAGTTGACCTTTCAGGTAACCTTTCCAATGCAAGTGCAAACATCGTGGTGATTACTCAGGCAAGCCGGTTGAAATCCATTCTTGCTTACAGTTTCAACGGGCTGACCCCTGCCGCTATCGGACAGATTGCAGGCACGGAAATTGCAGTCAGAGTGCGGGTTGGAACCGATGTTACCGCCTTGGTTGGGACATTCACCCTGTCGCCTTTATCAAAAGTTTACGTGGGGCTGGTTGAGCAAATCAGCGGGGTTACACCAAACAATTTTACCCTGCCTGTAGTTTACACCGTTGAAGCTGAGGACGGCACAACCCTTGATTATACCGTAACCGTCAGCTTTAATACGGGCATTGGTGACGAGGAATGGTTCAGTACGATTAAATCCTACCCGAACCCGTTCACCGACCGTTTAACCCTCGAAATGCAGCAGCCAGCCGATCGCATCCAGGTGATCAACTCACTGGGGCAGACCGTTGCGGACCTCATGAATACCGGCGAAACCACTGTCGAGCTTCAGACAGGATCGTGGCTGAGAGGAATCTATTTCGTCCGCTATTTCAGGGATGATAAGTATGTTGGCGTTCAGAAGCTGATACGCGAATAATGATATCCCCCTAAAACAAAAAAGCCCCGTAGGAATGCGGGGCTTTTTTGTTTCACGCTTCACGCTTCACGGTTCACGCTTCACGAACGGCCTGTAAAACTCTTCCCTGTATTCTTCCCGGTTGAATGGGGTGCATTGTTCAATCCCGGCGACAGAGCGGGTAGTGTAGATCATGGCTTCGAGCATTTCCGGAGCCCGGTGGATGCCTTCTCCGATATTGATCATGACACGTTCACCGTTCTTCAGAATTCCCTTTTTCAAGGCCTCCAGGAAGCCTCCAACGGCTATGGTTGCCGCGGGACCGATGCGTACGGAAGTTTCAAATGCTACAAGTCGTGCAATATCGAGGTATAATTCTTCGTCGAAGGTCAGGAATTCCCCGCCCGTGTTTTTTACAAGAGGTCCCAGGATCGGGTAGGTCTGCGGGTTCCCGTTGGCAAGGGTTGGGATGCGGGTGGCCGGACTGTCGATAATCGGGAACCGTTTGCTCCAGCCTTCAGTAAAACCCTCGGATTTTGCCTGTTCCCAGGCCATGGTCATCGGATTGCACCCCGATGGTTGTACCAGCACGTACCGGGGCTCCTTTTCAGCGAGGCCGAGATGCCGGATATCTTCCAGTCCCTTGTGGATGGCTATCGGGCCGGTTCCTCCGGCAAGCGCCTGGATATAGACGTCGGGAATATACCCCAGTTGCCTTAGCCACTCAAATACTTGAGTTTTCTTTCCTTCCACGCGTGCAGGGTCGATGTTCCCGCCCGACATGGGTATCCCGTATTTTGCGGAATATTCGGCGCATAATTTCTTGGCCAGCGAATAGTCGCCCTGAACCCTGAACACCCGCTGCCCGTAGCAGCTGACTCCCGCTTCATTGGCTTTCAGGGCATCATCGGGTATAAAAACGGCCAGCGAAACCCCGGCCTTTGCCAGGTAATGAGCAAAAGCGTTGGCGATGTTGCCAGTGCTGGCAACGCAATATTCCTTGATTCCGTTTTCCTTGAGAACACTGGCTGCCACCGCGGCGGCGACATCCTTAAAGGTCCCTGTAGCCGGGTTCTGATCATTGCGATAGGCCAGAACCGTTAGCTCGATATTGTATTGTTCGCGGGCAAAATTCTCCAGAAATTCCCAACGGTCAACCGGTATCACCCCTTCACCTTCTGTAATGATATTGTTCCGGTCCTGGATCGGCAGATAATCAAAATAGTGAAACAGCGATTCCGGATGACTGGCGCGGTTGTTTATCAGGTTATTGATCTTGAGATAGTTCTCCTGATATTTTACGTCAACCCACTTTGTGCCGCATGAGGGGCACTTCTGCCCATCGGCAAACCACTGGGCAAACCCATTGATCCGGGTTCCGCATTCCCGGCAGATAAAGTAGTATTTTTCGTTTTTCATGGGTCAGAATTACAGGATCATGCCGGCGGCAACAGTTTGGTTGGAGCCTTCGTCAATCAGGACCAGGCTGCCCGTAATCCGGTTCCTGAAGTAGGAATCATAGAAGAGGGGCTGAGTGGTCCTGATCCTGATCTTACCGATATCATTCATTCCGATCCGCAGGTCGTCAGGGTTCTCGCCGAGCGAATTAATATCCATTTTATAGAATACCTCCCGGATGACGCACCGGGCTTCGAGCGAAGTGTGGCGGATTACGTATTTGCCGGCCGGATTCATGGGCTTCTCATGGAACCAGCAGACCATCAGTTCAATATCCTGACTCATCTGAGGCAGGTTGTCGGCTTTAACGATCATGTTTCCCCGAGAAATGTCGATATCGTCGGTAAGACAGATGGCTACGGATTCGGATGCCTCAGCGGTTTGTATCTCCTTGTCAAACAGATTGATGGATTGAATGGTGGTTTTCTGTTGTCCCGGTAGCACCATGACTTTGTCCCCAAGGGAAAATGTGCCGCCGGCAACACGTCCGGCATACCCGCGGTAATCGTGAAATTTGTCGGAAATGGGACGGATCACATATTGAACCGGAAACCGTGCATCGGTTATATTCCGGTCCGATGTGATATCAATGGTTTCCAGCAGGTGGAGCAGGGTGGGGCCCTTGTACCAGGACATATTGGCTGAGGGGTTCACCACGTTATCGCCATTGAGCGCACTGATCGGGATAAACCGGATATCGGGGATCAGGAGCTTGTCGGCCATCGTACGGTAATCTTTCTGGATGGTGGTGAAAGTCTCCTCGCTGTAAGCGACCAGATCCATTTTGTTTACACAGATGATCAGATGCGGAATCTGAAGCAGGTGAGCGATATACGAATGCCGGATTGTTTGTTCCAGGACTCCCTGTCGGGCATCGATCAGCACAATGGCAAGGTTGGCGGTGGATGCGCCCGTGACCATGTTCCGGGTATACTGGATATGGCCGGGAGTGTCGGCAATAATAAATTTCCTTTTCGGGGTGGCGAAATAGCGATAGGCCACGTCAATGGTAATTCCCTGCTCACGCTCTGCACGGAGTCCGTCAGTCAGCAGCGCCAGGTTGATCTGTTCATTGCCCCGCCGGATGCTGTCGCGCTCCACGGCTTCCAGCTGATCCTCGAAAATCGATTTGCTGTCATACAGCAATCGGCCAATTAGGGTTGACTTCCCGTCATCCACGCTGCCGGCGGTTGTAAACCGCAGCAGCTGCATGTTCAGGTAGGCTTCGGAGCTAAAATCGGGTTCGAACATTTGGTTGCTGGTTGCTGGTT
>CAYQFT010000007.1:2260-7669 GCA_964416825.1 uncultured Porphyromonadaceae bacterium | reverse complement strand
CTGGTTACTGGTTGCTGGTTATGGTAGCTGAAAACTTCAACCCTCTGTTTCTCACTTCGGAACTCTAAATTCTTTCTTAGAAATACCCCTCTTTTTTGCGGTCTTCCATTGCTGCCTCGGAGCGTCGGTCGTCGAAGCGGCCGCCGCGTTCGGTAACGCGGGTGGCGGCGATTTCGCGGATGATGTCAACCAGGGTATCGGCTTTTGATTCTGTCAGTCCGGTGCAGGTTATATCGCCGATGGTGCGGCAGCGGAAATCGTCCTCAACGATCTGCTCGGTGGGTTTGAGTTTCATGAACGGCGCCCAGGCAAGCCACACTCCGTCGCGCAGGAATGCTTTGCGGCGATGCGTGTAATAAAGACTGGGCATCTCGATTTTTTCCTGATAGATATACTGCCAAACGTCCATCTCGGTCCAGTTTGACAGGGGGAAGGCGCGGAAATGCTCGCCCAGGTGGTGTCGGCCATTAAAGATGTTCCAGAGCTCAGGCCGCTGGTTTTTCGGGTCCCATTGCCCGAATTCGTCGCGGTGAGAGAAGAACCGCTCTTTTGCGCGTGCCTTTTCTTCGTCTCTGCGTCCACCGCCAATAGCAACATCGAATTTGTATTTCTCGATGGTTTGCAGCAGTGTGACGGTCTGCAATACGTTCCGGCTGGCATTGTAGCCGGTCTCTTCCGCAGCCAGGCCGCTGTCAATGCTCTCCTGAACAAGTCCAACCACCAGGCGGGCTCCCAGTTTTTCCACCAGATCGTCGCGGTAGACCAGGGTCTCTTCAAAATTATGGCCGGTATCAATATGTACCAGCGTAAAGGGCAGCTTTTGCGGCCAGAAAGCCTTGCGGGCCAGGTGAACCATTACAATGGAATCTTTCCCGCCCGAGAAGAGGAGGGCAGGGTTCTCAAACTGGGCAGCCACCTCACGCATTACGTAGATGGATTCATTTTCCAGCTCACCCAGATGATTGATCCTGTATCCAGTCATAAGTGTTATTGATTCTGTTCATTCTGATGCAGTCCGCACTCTTTGGCCGAATTGTTCTCCCACCACCACCTGCCCGAGCGGATGTCTTCACCTTCGGCAACCGCACGGGTGCAGGGGGCGCATCCGATACTGGGATAGCCCTTGTCATGCAGGCTGTTATAGGGAACATGATTGATTTTCAGATACTCATTAACCTGGTCAATCGACCATTCGGCAAGCGGATTGTATTTAATAACCTGATTGACCTCATCCAGGCTGAATCTGCCGAGGTCCTGCCTGGAGTCCGACTGGGATGCCCGGAGCCCTGTGATCCAGCACGAAACCTGGTCCAGTACTTTTTTTAGCGGCTCAACCTTTCGGATATGGCAGCACTCCTTCCGGTTTTCAACGGATTCATAAAAGCTATAGGGTCCCTTTTGCGACACCATCCGTTCCACCTCACCTGCATCGGGAAAGCAAATCTTGATTTTTTTACCATATTTTGAAAGGGTGCGGTTCATCACCTTGTATGTTTCCTCAAAGTGACGACCGGTATCAAGGGTGAAAACCAGAACCGGCAAATCAGCCGTGAATATCATATCAGTTATCACCTGGTCCTCAATTCCAAAACTGGTGGAAAATGCAATTGCCCCGGAAAATCGCTGTGAAAGGAGCCGCAAGGTATCCTGAATGTTTTGTCCTGATGTTTCCCGTTCCAGTTGTGCAACCAGCTCGTTGTCCAGTAATTCCTTCATTATCATATGTATCCTGAGCCCTGTAAAATAGCTGCGGCAAAGGTAAAAGAAACTTGGTTTTTAAAAAGAGGTATAAATACCGAAACTACCTGCAGGAAGAGGTCACGGATTTTACCAGAACAGGATATATAATGCAGCAACGATACCCATAAGCAAGACGGCCCAATATTTAAAGCGGGTGGTGGTATGGAAGATTCCCTTTTCCAGTATTACAGCTTTCGGATGGTCTGTCCTGGATTCGAGCAGGCTGATGGTTATCATAATCGCAGCCAGTATCAGGAAGACAACACCCCACCGGTTCATGAAGGGAATAGAGGGTACAAAAAACATCAGGGCAAAAGAGATCGGGATACTTAAACCCACTCCCCATAGGGCTGCATTGGCGGTGGTTCTTTTCCAGAAAAGTCCGAACAGGAAAATGGCGCAGACGCCCGGTGTGATGAAACCGGTAAACTCCTGGATAAACTGAAAGGCCTGATCGAGGCTGCCAAGCAAGGGTTTAGCTGCGATCACTGCGATGACCAAAGCGGTGAAACTGGCAATGCGGCCGACCTTAACCAGGTTCACATCAGAACTGTTCTTACGGATATAGGTTTTGTATATATCCATGGTAAAGATGGTTGCGGCGGAATTCAGCATGGAGGCCAGCGACGAGACGATTGCCGCCACCAGTGCTGCAAACGCCAGGCCTTTTACACCGACGGGGACGAAATTGTGCAGCAGCCAGGGGTATGCCTGGTCCGATTTGGTGATCGGAGCCACATCCGCCAGACCGTAAGCGGCCGGGTCTTTCGCTACGAGGAAGGCGGCAATGCCGGGGATTACTACGATAAGCGGGATTAAAAGTTTCAGAAAACCGGCGAAAACGAGCCCATATTGCGCTTCAGCGATGGATTTCGCTGCCAGGCCGCGCTGTATAATGTACTGATTGAAACCCCAGTAAGCGATGTTTGCCACCCACATGCCCCCGATGATCACGCTCAATCCCGGAAGGATGGTCCACGCATCCTTATACGTACCGTTTATATCCGGAACCATCAGGTCGCCTTTGTGGATGATCATGTGGAATTTCTCAGGAACCTTGTCCATAAGATGCCTGAAACCTGCGATCGCTCCGTCACCGCTTCCGATGGCTTTTAAAGCCAGGTAGGTGGTCAGAAGCCCGCCACCGATCAGGAAGACAACCTGTACCACATCGGTCCAGGCAACCGCCTTCAGCCCGCCATAGATCGAGTAGACGGCAGCAAAGGCAGCCAGGCCGATGATCCCCCAGAAAACGGGAATCCCGATTATCGTGTTGAGGGCCAGGGCGCCGAGCCACATCACTGAGGTGAGGTTCACAAAAACATAAACCAGTAGCCAGAAGGTAGCCAGTGCGACCCGGACGCGGTTATCGAACCGTTGCTCCAGGAATTGAGGCATGGTGTAGATGCCTTTTTTAAGAAAGATCGGCAGGATGAATACCCCGACGACGATCAGTCCCAGGGCGGCGATCCATTCATACGAGGCGATAGCCAGGCCGATGGCATAGCTGCTGCCCGACATGCCGATGTACTGTTCGGCCGATATGTTCGCTGCAATCAGGGAGGAGCCGATGGCCCACCAGGGGAGAGCCTTGCTGGCAAGGAAATAGTCGGTGGATGTCTTCTTTTCACCCTTTTTTGTGCGTGAAACAAAGAGTCCGAGAAAGATTATGAGAAGAACGTACCCGCCAAAAATCAGGTAGTCTATGGTTCAGAAACTGTTCCTCACTGGTGGTTCTGTTATTTGGCGAAGGCCGATTTTACTTCTTCAATGGTCACACCAAACAAGGATTTCAGCAGTATATCCATTTCAGCGGGACTGCCCGATAAGTGAAGGGTGAGATTCACATGGCTGAGTGATTCCCCGGGTTTTAGTGATTTGGCCGGTGAAGAGGCTTCCAGTTCATAGAAGGGGCCCAGCTGGCTTCCATCCTCAAGCGGACCGTCGTTGTAAGAGTTGATCACATCGCCGGCGAAGGGTTTCTCCTGGATTTGCCACATACTGTTGACATACCCTTCATATTCATCGGGTTTATTATAGAAGAGCAGGGTGAGAACATTTTTGTCGTAATCGTAGCTGCCCAGCAAATTTTTAGCCCGTTTCGGGGTCAGTCCGATTTTCCCGCGCTCCAGTCCATCAGCCTTGAACAGAATCAGGTTTTTGAGAATTTTCAGCCGATCGGAAGAAACTTTGCCGAAATAGTTGTCATTAACGATCGGGCCCAACTGATCTTCGGGACCTTCAATAAACGGAACCATAACGATATTGGTGGGCGAGGAAATAAGCTGCCCAAGCATCCAGATGGAAAGGAGTCCGCTCTCCTGACTCCAGGCTGTACTGCCTGTATTGGTGATTTCGTTGGTTGTTTCATAGGCCACAGCTTTCACAGCTGAAGGAATGGTCAGCCCGGTCCTTTGTGAAACCTGTCCCGCCGCCAGCAGGTTGACGCTGCGGTCCACGCGCAGAGGGAATTTCACATTGCTGTAATTAAGCAGCTCGATATTTTTCTGAAAAACCGCCAGTGTGTCATTGGCTGAGATCAAGTCAAAGGCATCAGAATCAATCGGTGCCGGAACCTGCCAGTTCTCGAAAGTAAATGGCACCCCAGGTGCAAAGTAGATACTGAACTGGCCTCCTTCCGGTCCGATCCAAAGCCGCTCTTCGCCGCCATAGTTGTTGAAGTGGGCTACTTTCTGCCCGGCTTCAATCAGCTTGTAATTGATCCATCCGTAACTCATGCCGTCCATGCCGGCGGATGAAGAAGTCATAACGCGCCCCTGGTAGGAAGGAATGATCGCCACCATGGCATCAGCGCGTTTCAAAACAACGGTTTTCTGATACTTGTTCAGGAAGTTAACGTCGTGGCCGAAAGAGCCGGTGGGGTATACTTTGTTCATGTCGGGTTTATTATCGGGTTTCTTTGGGGTGCAGCTCGCTACTGCGAAGGTGGCGAGGAGAGTGAGGAGGATGATTCGGCGCATGGGGGTATTGTGATTAGTGAATGGTGAATCGTGAATGGTGATGGAAATCCCTGGCCTGAAGGCCAGGGTTACTGATGTCTGTCGAGGGTAGGGTATACTTGAATCTCATTTTCGGAATTCGGAATTCTGCGTTCGAATCTCAACGTTGGAATCTCAAACTTCAACCTTCAAGTTGTTTTGCTCCGTCTCCGATCTCCGCCACGTAAAAATCGGCCGTGAGGCCGGTGATGGCGTGGTAGGCGGGGCCGACGGTCTTGATCAGGTTTTCGACGGCTTCGTCCTTGACCAGGCTGACGGTGCATCCGCCGAATCCGGCGCCTGTCATGCGGGAGCCTATAACTCCGGGGATTTTCCGTGTCTCCTCAACCAGGGTGTCGAGCTCAAGGCCGGTAACTTCGTAATCGTAGCGAAGAGAGTCGTGCGAGTCGTTCATCAGCTGGCCAAAGGTAGCAAGGTCACCCTCTTTCAGGGTTTTCACGGCCAGAGAGGTTCGCTCGTTTTCGAGGACCGCATGGCGTGCACGGCGCATCACGGTTTCGTCGGTAATAAAATGCTGATATTGTGCGAATTCGGCACCGGTAAGTTCGGCCAGATACTGGATTTTCTTTCCGGGCTGCAGAGCTTTAACGGCAGCCTGGCATTCGGCCACGCGCTCGTTGTATTTAGAGTCGGCGAGTCCGCGCGACTT
>CAYQFT010000007.1:0-2160 GCA_964416825.1 uncultured Porphyromonadaceae bacterium | reverse complement strand
CCTGGCATTCGGCCACGCGCTCGTTGTATTTAGAGTCGGCGAGTCCGCGCGACTTGTTTGTATTGGCGATCACGAGCTTATATCCGGTGATGTTCATCGGAACCAGTTCATAATCCAGGGTGTCACAATTGAGGTAGATGGCGTGGTCCTTTTTGCCCATTCCCACGGCAAACTGGTCCATGATGCCGCAATTGACCCCGACAAAGTGATTTTCTGCAGCCCGGCCGATCTTAACCAGTTCTACCCGTTCATAGCCGAGATTATAAATATTGTCAAGAGCTACGGCGGTTACCAGTTCGATCGAAGCCGAGGAGGAGAGTCCGCTTTTGTTCGGGATGTTGCCGCTGTAGAGCATCTCAAGACCTTGTGCCTTAAATCCTTTTTTCGCCAGTTCGCTGAAAACGCCGAGCGGATAATTAACCCACTCATCACCCTGTTTTTCATTCAGTTTGTCCAGACTGATACCGGCCCGGTAGTTAAAATTGGTGGTGGCCATGCGAACCACCGGATCATTGGTTTTGCGGACTGCGAGATAGGTCCCGAAGCTCAGTGCGCACGGGAAAACATATCCGCCGTTATAATCGGTATGCTCGCCGATCAGGTTGACGCGGCCGGGGGAAAAGAAAAACTTTACTTCTTCGTTGGAGGTGCCGAAAGTGGCGATCAGTTCGTCTCGTAGGTAGTCGGTGGTCATGTTGCTGGTTGCTGGTTGCTGGTTACTGGTTACTGTTCCCGGTTGCCGGTTACCGGTTAGTGCAGAGTATTGTCATCCCCGCGAAAGCGGGGATCCCCTGACAAGGGTTAAAAATAGAATAAAATCAGACTTCGTGGACTGATTAATTGTTCAAAAAACACTAATATTGTTTACACCGATAACAAAATCACAACTATATGAAAATCAAATCGATCTTGGGCCAGATGATGGCAGTTGCCATTGTTTTCCTGAGTATATCCGGATGTAAGAATAATCAGAATAAATCAACCGATCAAACTATGAATATCAAGAAAGAAATTGTAGGACAAGTAGATGGAAAGAATGTGATGCAGTATACGCTGACGAATGCCAAAGGCATGACGGCAACGATCATCAGTTACGGAGCGATAGTAACGCATCTTACAGCGCCCGACAAGAGCGGGAAGTTTGAGAACGTGGTGCTGGGATTTGATGATCCGAAAGCCTACTGGAACGATCCTTATATCAACAACTGCTGCTATCTTGGGGCCATTGTGGGCCGCTACGGGAACCGCATTGCCAAAGGAAAATTCACTCTGAACGGAACGGAATATCCGCTGGCGATTAACAATGGTCCAAACCATCTGCATGGTGGACTGAAGGGGTTTGATAAGGTGGTTTGGGAATCGGAGGAGTTTGAAGTTAAGGGAGTTAAGGAAGTTAAGGGAGTTAAGGGAGTTGAGGGAGTTGAGGGAGTTGAGGGAGGAGTTGGGGTGAAGCTTTCGTACACGAGTATTGATATGGAGGAGGGATATCCGGGGAATTTTACCATTACCGTGAAATACACTCTTACCGAGGATAATAGTCTGAAAATTGAATATGATGGGTTTATTGATAAGCCGTGCCCGGTTAACGTTACGCATCACGGGTATTTTAACCTAACCGGCGGGGCCAAAACCGATATTCTGGGACATGAGATGCAGATTCTGGCCGATCGCTTTACTGAAGTGGATTCTACTCTGATCCCGACCAGCCAGCTGCCTCCGGTAGCCGGCACGCCGATGGATTTCAACCAACCTCACACTATCGGTGAAAGGATTGCGCAGGTTGACGGCGGGTATGATCATAATTATGTTTTATCCGATGATGTCACGGAAATCCGCAAAATCGTTCGCGTGAAGGAGCCGGTCAGCGGCCGGGTGATGGAAGTTTTTACCACCGAACCGGGGGTACAGTTCTATTCAGGAAATTTTCTCAACGGCATCCTCACCGGATCGGGTAATGTGAAATACAACAAGCATTGGGGTTTCTGCCTGGAGACCCAGCATTTTCCGGATTCACCGAACCAGGGGACTTTTCCTTCTACCGTTTTGGAGCCGGGGAAAAGGTATAGGCAGACTACTGTATATGCTTTCTCGGTGGAATAGGGCATAAGGGCACAAGGGCACAAGGGCACAAGGGCACAAGGGCACAAGGGCACAAGGGCA
>CAYQFT010000006.1:40281-47816 GCA_964416825.1 uncultured Porphyromonadaceae bacterium | reverse complement strand
TGCTGTTCTTATTATTGCAGTTCCTTATTTCTATACGGCTGTAACGGTGAATCCCGCCCGAATGGCTGAGGATATGAAAAGAAATGGTGGTTTTATCCCGGGCGTTAAGCCCGGCAGGAAGACGGTTGAATTCCTTGACACGGTTATGTCGAGAATAACCCTGCCAGGATCCATTTTCCTGGCCATTATTGCTGTCTTACCCGCAATTGCTGGTCTGATCGGCATTAACAGCCAATTCGCACAGTTCTTTGGAGGGACCTCTCTTCTGATTCTTGTGGGAGTTGTTCTGGATACTTTGCAACAAGTTGAGAGTCATCTGCTGATGCGCCATTATGACGGACTGATGAAGTCAGGACGGATAAAGGGCCGCACGGGCAGTGCCTCCTCAATTTAGGGCAGATAGGCGTTCTTTGTATGTTTCAAATAAAATCAGACGAAGAGATTGAGTTGCTTCGGCAAAGCAATCTTTTGGTGTCTGCTACTCTGGCTTCTGTTGCCGGAATGATGAAGCCCGGTGTGGCTACTCAAGCGATCGATAAGAGAGCGGAGGAGTTTATCCGGGATCATGGTGGAGTTCCTGGATTTAAGGGATACCACGGCTATCCGGCGTCCTTGTGCATCTCGGTTAATGACGCAGTTGTGCATGGAATACCTTCAGCGAGGGTTTTAGAGGAGGGCGATCTGGTTTCCATTGATTGCGGAGTACTGCTCAACGGATTCCATGGAGATTCAGCCTATACCTTTACTGTTGGTGAGGTTTCTGAGGAAATCGCAAAACTTGTAAGGGTTACCAGGGAGTGCCTTTTACTGGGAATAATACAGGCCAGAAGCGGCAAAAGGGTAGGTGACATTGGTAACGCTGTTCAAAAACATGCTGAACAAAACGGATTCTCTGTGGTCCGTGAAATGGTCGGACATGGAGTGGGAAGGCAGCTGCATGAACCACCGGAAGTACCTAATTATGGGAAACCTGGAACAGGTCCGGTTTTACAAACTGGTTTGACCATCGCCATTGAACCCATGATTAACCTTGGTAAACGACACATTTACCAGGAGCGGGATGGTTGGACGATACGAACCAATGACCATAAACCGTCGGCACATTTTGAGCATTCAGTGGCGATACGGGAAGAAGGGGCCGATATTTTGTCTGATTTTATAATTATTGACGAAGCAGTTTCAAAATTTTAATATATGCCGAAGCAGTCTTCTATTGAACAGGATGGAACCATTATCGAGGCGCTTTCAAACGCCATGTTCCGCGTTGAACTGGAAAACGGGCACGTAATAACCGCCCACATTTCCGGTAAGATGAGAATGCATTATATTAAAATTTTGCCGGGAGATAAAGTACGTGTTGAAATGTCTCCCTACGATCTGACCAAAGGAAGAATTGCATACCGATACAAAAACTGAAAATATTAACCGATCATGAAGGTACGAGCATCTGTAAAAAAACGTTCCCCCGAGTGCAAAATAGTACGTCGGAAAGGGCGGTTGTATGTAATAAACAAGAAGAATCCCAAGTTCAAGCAACGTCAGGGATAATCTGGAATTAGTAAACTCATAAGGAATATCTTATATGGCACGTATCGTTGGTGTTGACATACCAAACAACAAAAGGGGTGAAATAGGCCTCACGTACATTTATGGAATCGGCAGAAGCACTGCCCGTAAGATTCTGGCGGAAGCCGGCGTTGATAAAGACCAAAAAGTACAGGAATGGACGGATGACCAGAGTGCTGCTATCCGTAATTATATCAATGAGAACTTCAAGATCGAAGGTGAACTGCGGTCTGAAACGCAAATGAATATCAAGCGTCTCATGGATATTGGATGCTATCGTGGAATCCGCCACCGTCTGGGTTTACCCGTACGTGGCCAGAGCACCAAGAACAATGCCCGTACCCGAAAGGGACGCCGGAAGACCGTAGCAAACAAAAAGAAAGCGACTAAATAACCAGTAGAGTATGGCAAAGAAAAAAGTTAAAGCAGCGAAGAAACGGGTTGTCCAGGTTGAACCCCTCGGGCAGGCACATATCCATTCTTCATTTAACAACATTATTATCTCCCTGACAAACAATGCAGGTCAGGTCATCTCCTGGTCGTCCAGCGGGAAAAACGGTTTTCGCGGATCAAAAAAGAATACACCCTATGCTGCCCAGATTGCCGCACAGGATGCTTCAAAAGTTGCCTATGACCTTGGATTAAGGAAAGTTAAAGTTTTCGTTAAAGGCCCGGGTAACGGGAGGGAATCTGCAATCAGGACTATCCATAACAGCGGAATTGAAGTTGTGGAGATTGTTGATGTTACGCCGCTGCCGCATAACGGTTGCCGTCCGCCCAAGCGTAGAAGAGTATAGTAAAACCGTATTTTAAAACGATAAATAAGAAATAAATGGCTAAGTATACTGGACCAAAAACAAGAATCGCCAGAAAATTTGGGGAGCCAATTTACGGATCGGATAAGTATTTCGATAAGCGTAATTATCCTCCGGGATTTCATGGTCCGTCAAGAAGGAGAAGAAAGCTTTCAGAATATGGCATTCAGCTTAAAGAAAAGCAGAAGGCCAAGTACACATATGGGGTACTGGAGAAGCAATTTGCCAACATGTTTAATAAAGCTCAGCGGACTAAAGGCATTACAGGTGAAGTCCTTCTGCAGCTTCTGGAATCACGTCTCGACAATGTTGTATACCGACTGGGTATTGCCAACACACGCGCTGCTGCCCGTCAGCTGGTTAATCATCGCCACATAACGGTTAACGGACGTGTACTGAATATTCCGTCTTACTCGGTTCGTCCTGGTGACGTTATCGCGGTTCGAGAGAAATCAAAATCTCTGGAAGTCATTCTTAACGCTCTGGCTGCTTCATCCAGATCCAGGATATCCTGGCTGGAATGGGACAATAGCCTGATGACCGGTAAATTTATCAGCGTTCCTGAACGTTCGGACATACCGGAAAACATTAAGGAACAGCTTATCGTAGAATTGTATTCTAAGTAAACGTTAAAATCCTGATCAATGGCCATTCTATCTTTTCAGAAACCTGATAAAGTTATCCTGCTCGAATCGGACTCCCAGTACGGAAAGTTCGAATTCCGGCCACTTGAACCGGGCTACGGTATTACCATTGGTAATGCCCTTCGCCGTATCCTCCTCAGCTCTCTTGAAGGATTCGCCGTTACCAACGTGAAAATCGAAGGTGTCGATCACGAATTCTCGACAATAAAAGGAGTGATGGAAGATGTTACCGAGGTGATTCTTAACCTGAAGCAAGTCAGGTTTAAGCAGCAGATTGAAGGTGTTGAAGATGAGAGGGTAACATTGGCCATTACTGGTCAGGAAGTTCTCAAAGCCTCCGATATTGGTAATTTCCTGAGCGGTTTTAAAGTGCTGAACCCTGATCTGGTAATCTGTACCATGGATCCTTCCGTTAAGCTGCAGATGACTATCAGTATCAACAAGGGAAGAGGCTATGTGCCATCTGAAGAGAATAAGCCTGAAGATGCTGAAATCGGACTGATCGCACTGGATTCGGTTTTTACCCCAATAAAAAATGTTAGGTATACGATTGAGAATTTCAGGGTTGAGCAGAAAACTGACTATGAAAAACTCATTCTCGAGATCACAACCGATGGCTCCATTCATCCGAAGGATGCGCTAAAAGAGTCCGCAAAAATCCTGATCCACCATTTCATGCTTTTCTCCGACGAGAAAATCACTCTTGAATCGGATGAAAAGATGGATAGCGAGGAGTTCGATGAGGAGGTTCTCCATATGAGACAACTACTCAAGACCAAATTGACAGATCTAGATCTTTCTGTACGGGCATTGAACTGTCTTAAGGCCGCTGATGTGGAAACTCTCGGCGACCTGGTTGCCTACAACAAAAATGATCTTTTAAAATTCAGGAATTTCGGTAAGAAATCTCTGACTGAACTTGAAGACCTGTTAAAGGCTATGAACCTGAACTTCGGGATGGATGTTGCCAAATATAAGTTAGATAAAGAATAAGGAATAAGGAAATGAGACACGGTGATAAACAGAATAATTTAGGAAGGAAGAGTGCTCACAGGGAATCTATGCTAGCCAATATGGCCAGTTCATTGATCAGGCACAAAAGAATCTCAACCACGGTAGCAAAAGCCAAAGCTTTACGTAAATATGTTGAGCCACTGATCACCAAAGCAAAAGAAGATACCACCCACTCCCGTAGAGTTGTATTCGGTTATCTGAGTGATAAAGAAGCTGTCACTGAGCTTTTTCGCGAGGTAGCTAAAAAAATCGGCGAACGTCCTGGTGGATATACCCGCATTCTGAAAACCGGTACAAGACTCGGCGACAGTGCTGAAATGTGCATTATTGAACTGGTTGACTTTAATGAGGCCATGCTGGCTGAAAAGGGAGAAAAGGCAAAAGCTACTCGTCGGTCACGCAGACCTGCCAAGAAGACTGGAGAAGAGTCCGTTGCAGCTGATACTAAGAAAGCCGCAGCAAAAACTCCTAAGAAAAAGGCGGAACCAGTAGCTAAAGCCGAAGAAGTTAAGGAAGTTAAGGAAGTTAAGGAAGTTGAGGAAGTTAAGGAAGTTGATGAAGTTGAGGAAGTTGAAGGCAGCGAAGGTGTTGCCAGTGAAGAAACCGCAGAAGAAACGAAATAGGTTCAATCTATTACGATATCAAAGACCCGGGCAATCCCCGGGTTTTTTGTTATCTTCTCGCCAAATAGATGGATATGGATTTGCAGGATTTTATTCGACGACTGGAAAAGGCAGGTGAGTTGATAAGGATAACCGAACAGGTTAGCCCAAATCTTGAGATTTCGGAAATTACAGACCGGATATCTAAACTGGAAGGCGGCGGGAAAGCATTGCTTTTTGAAAACACAGGGACTGATTATCCCGTCTTGATTAATTCGATGGGATCAGAGAGCAGGATCCGTATTGCATTTTACGGTAAAAGCCCAGAGGAACTCTCTGTGGAGATACATCGGCTGATTCTGTCTCTCATGGGCTCTGATTCGGGTTTCTTGGGGAAATTCAGGAAATTACCCTTGATTGGCAAGGCAGCCCGCTGGTTTCCGAAGAAAAGCAAGAAAAGAGGCAAGTGCCAGGAAATCATTGAAATGGATCCTGATCTTGAAAAACTTCCGGTTTTGAAGTGTTGGCCCTATGACGGCGGACCCTTTATCACCCTTCCACTCGTGCATACCATTGACCCGAATACCGGAGCATCCAACCTAGGGATGTACAGAATGCAGGTTTTTGATAATCAAAGTACAGGAATGCACTGGCACATGCATAAAACCGGGGCCAGACATTATAATGAATACAGAAATCTCGGCCTTCGGATGCCCGTTGCTATTGGGTTGGGCGGCGACCCCGTTTATACTTATTGCGCCACAGCGCCACTGCCGGATGGTATCGACGAATACATTCTGGCTGGATTTATCCGAAATAAGCCGGTTCGTTTGGTTAAGTGCATAACACAGGATTTATGGGTTCCTGAGGATTGCGATTTTATAATAGAGGGATATGTCGATCCTATCGAATCCAAACGTATTGAAGGTCCTTTTGGTGATCATACCGGTTTCTATTCGCTTGAAGATGAGTACCCTGTATTTCATGTTACCGCTATTACCAGAAGGGAAGGCGCAACCTTCCCAGCAACAATCGTCGGAATTCCACCCCAGGAAGACGCATGGCTTGAATTTGCTACTGAAAG
The DNA here is from genome assembly GCA_964416825.1 of uncultured Porphyromonadaceae bacterium. Lineage (GTDB taxonomy): Bacteria > Bacteroidota > Bacteroidia > Bacteroidales > UBA12481 > UBA12481. The sequence goes on along the minus strand of CAYQFT010000006.1, from coordinate 42,091 downwards.
GATGTTTGAGCCGTTAATCCGGCTTTCTCTTGTCCCGGAGCTGACCGGCTTTCATATGCCGATTCCAGGAGTTGCCCACAATCTTGTCCTTGCAAAAATTCAGCATTCGTATCCCGGGCAAGGAAGAAAAGTCCTTCATACATTATGGGGAGCCGGGCAGATGATGTTCACCAAGTTTGCAATCGTAACGGCTGATGAGGTTAATCTGACAGATTACCTTGAGGTGGCCAGGTATGTTTCAGCGCATGTGGATCCATCAAAGCACATAGAATTCACTAAAGGCCCGCTCGACATCCTTGATCATTCATCTGCTGCTGCAGCCTTCGGTAGGAAATTAGGGATCGATGCAACAGGCCCCATCCTGGAAACAGACAATGATTGCCCGGAAAGCCCGGATGACTATTCAGTAAGTGCTTTCAGAGCCACTCATCCTGAAATAGTGGGGTTGGATTTTCAGTGGCTAACCAGAGGTATTTCACTAGGGCTGCTTGCCCTTCAAAAAGGCAGCAAGGGAGCTGTCAGGGATATTATCGATGATATCCGACTGACCGATTCCTTTGCGTGTATTCGTTTTTGGGTGCTCTTTGATCACTATGTGGATATGACAAATCCTTGGGATCTTGCCTGGTTAACGGGTGCAAATGTCGATGCCAGTAATGACATTGTATTATTCAGCCCATCTCAAAACCAAAAATATGGGACACTGTTTGTTGATGCCACGGTAAAGACTAATACAATCGATGAATTTCCCAGACCGTGGCCAAATCCGGTTGTTATGGACCAGGCAACCATACATCTGGTTAATTCCCGATGGAAGCAATATGGACTTGGGCCGATGATCGAATCACCTTCAATTAGATACTCAAAGTTGACCCGGCCTGGTGGAGCGAGAATCAAGTAAGGCGAAAGGCGAAAGAAAAAGGATAATGGTCAGTGTAACTGGAAGCCTTCCCTATTCTTTTTTCTTCGCATATTCGGCTAGGCCGCGGTCAAGAAAATCAATGAAAGCATCAACATCCAGGTCATAGGAGCGGGTGGGGATCATGAGGTCACCATCTGCATTCAGGAGCGCATACTGTGGCTGTGTATTCTGCTTAAACCTTGTGATTTGATAATCCTGGTTCTTTTTCCCGAGAGTCTTTTTTATCTTTCCATCATAGGTTGAAGTAATCCATTCAGATTCAGGTAGTTGAATGGTTTTATCGTCAACATACAAAGCTACTACAACATAATTTTCCTTCAGTCGTTTAAGCACTCTTGGATCTTCCCATACCCTGGCTTCCATTTCCCGGCAATTTACGCATCCATGGCCAGTGAAATCAACAAATACGGGTTTGTTCTGTTCTTTCGCACAGGCTAAACCCTGGTTAAGGTCAAAGTACCCCTGAATTCCATGCGGCAACTCCAGTTTGTCCGCATATTTAGGTTTCTCACAAGTTGAGGTGACCACTGATTGTGCTGGCGTTGTATTATAGACAGCCGCATTCTCGCGGATCACTTTACGCAGGTCGAAATCGTGTGTCGTTTCAGGAGGCAGGTATCCTGCCAGGGCTTTCAGGGGTGCACCGATCATGCCCGGTATCAGGTAAACCACAAAGGAGAAAGTGATGATGGCCAGTAAAAGCCTGGGAACACCGACATAAGGGACATCACTGTCATGCTTGAACTTTATCTTTCCTAAAAGGTAGAAACCCATCAGGGTAAAAATAACGATCCAGAAGGCAAGATAGACCTCCCGGTCGAGGATTCCCCAATGGTAGGTTTGATCTGCAATGCTAAGGAATTTCAATCCCAAAGCCAATTCAACAAA